>CAZFHE010000297.1:0-14573 GCA_964518615.1 uncultured Dechloromonas sp.
CCGCCCGGCGCGACGATTGCGGTGATGAATCGCCCCTTTTCATCCCATTCGAGGCGGGTGATGTCGGAATCCTGCGGGGCGCCTTTGGGGCCATTGGGTCGCGGCCCGTCGATTTCGGTCAGCAGGCTGCGGCCGTTGATCTGCGTGTAGGCGTAGGTGGTGGTGCGCTCGATGGGCGTGGCCGCGTCGGCGCTGGCGGCGATGCGGCCGTCCGCGTCCAGGGGGCTGAAGCCGGTTTCGCGCACGCGCAGGGGCTGGCCGGCGTCGTTGAACTCGGTGCGGATGCTCTGCTCGCGCCCCGGGACGACGCTGGGGCGAATGACCGTGACAGCGGGATGGGCATGGGAAGCCAGGTCGCGCTCATAGCGCGCCTGGTCGAAGCGGATGGGCCGGGCGCCGGCGAAGCGGTAGCGCTCGATGCGCTGTACCCGCCCGCGCTCGTCGAAGCGGGTGTGGGTGGCGAGCCGGGGGCGGCCCTGGCCGTCCAGGGTCGTGGCGACGACGGGCCGGGCGGCCTGGTCGTAGCGGTAGCGCATATTGGCGGCCGGGCAGGTGGCGCAGCCCGGGCCGCGCGCTTCGAGGATGCGCCGCTCGCTGCCGATCAGGCCGATCAGGTAAGTGGTGCTCTGCCCCAGGCTGTTGGTGAGCACGGTGCGTCCGGGCGTGGAGAAATCGAGGGCGAGGTCTTCGATGCCCTGCTCGCCCGCCGGCGGCAGCGGGCCGCGCACCGAGCGGATGGCGCGGGCCTGGTCGTCGTAGGCCCAGGTGGCGATGCGCTGGTGGAGAAGCTGGCCGTCGCTGCCGCTGCCCGAGACGGTGATGCCGGTGAGCAAGGCGGGAAAGCGGGTGTCCTCGTAATGGTATTCGCGCGCCAGGGTGCTGGTCGTGACGCCGCGCTCGCTGTAGGCGTGGGCGCGTTGGCCGGGATCGTAGCCGGTGGGCAGGGTGACCTTGGCGAGCTTGCCGGCCCCATCGTAAGCGTAGGAGAAACGCCCGAGCGGACTGTCGATGTGGGCGATGGCGCGCAGATTGTCGGTATAGGCGATCCGCAGGCTGCGGCCTTGGGGGTCGGCGACCGAGACCAGGCGGCCCGCGGGATCGCGCTGGATGGAGACGAATTCACCGCTCGGGGCGAGGATCTGCGTGAGCAGGCCCTGGGCGTCGAAGAACAACTGGCGGCCGTCGGGCCAGTGCCAGACGTATTGTTGGCTGCGCGCGCCGCTGCGGATGAGACGGCGGATGAGAATCTGGCCGCGCGCGGGGTCGAGGCTCACGCAACGGTCCGGTTCGGCGGGGTTTCTGGCGAAGATGACGCGCGAGCCGTCGGCCTGGAGGATCTGGAGATTGGCGGGCGTGGCATAGAGCCGGGTGTCGTAGGACAGGCGCCAGCCGGGGCCGAGGGGGCCGCCGACGCGGGCGTGCTGGCTGTTGTAGTGGCGCACGATCTCCAGGCCGAGCGCGCCGGGCAAGGCGGGCAGGTCGGCTTCGGACTGGTATTTGTTGCCCGAGAGCACGCTGATGGGGTTGCCGGCCCCGACGGACTGGCCGGCCGGCGAGGACTGGGTGGCCGGTCCGTTCTGGGCGGCGCAGGGATTGCCGGTGTCGTTGTTGACGCACTGTTGGGCGGAATCGTTCGTGCCGGGACAGCTCATGGTGACGCCGCAGCCGCTGAGCAGGTCGTCGAGCGTATCCGCCGCAACCGGGGCGCTCAGCGCAAGAAAAAGGAGGAAAGACAGGGCGGGGCGTCGGGGGGTCATGAGCGTTGACTTTTGAGGGAGGTGCGGGATACGGCGCGCCAGCGCCGTGCGGCAGACAGCAGTACGAGGGCGGCACAGGCGAGCAGAACGGGGGCGTCGCCGAAACGGGCGTAAGGCGTGAGGCCGCGCATGGGCTGTACCTCACCCGATAGAACGGCTTCTGCCCCTGGCGGCGCTTGGGCAACGATGCGACCGAGATGGTCGATGTGGGCCGCGCCGCCGGCATTGGCGGTGCGCAGGACGGGACGGCCGGTTTCCAGCGCGCGCGCCCGCGCCATGACCAATCCCTGCGGGATGGCGGCGCTCTCTCCGAACCAGGCCAGATTGCTCGGATTGAGCAATAGCGATGCGTCCGCCGCACGACGGCGGGCCGGTCCGGGGGTCGAGTCTTCATGGCAGATCAGTGCGGCAGCCCGGCGTTGGTCCACCAGAAAGGCTTGCTGCCCGGACCGGCCGGGGCTCAGATCCTTGAGGGGAAATGCCAGGCGCTGCGAGAGCCAGGCAAGCCCTTGGGGGCTGTATTCGCCGAGAGGCATCAATAATTCCTTGGCGAAGTAATGCAGGGGCATGCCGGGCGGAATGTGCAGCAGGCTGTTGTGCGCATGCTGCTTGTCTCCCATCAGTGCGATGCCGATGAAGAAATGGCTGCCGTCGGTGCGGCCGGCCTTGAGCAGCCGCTCGATGAGACCCGCCGGCAACTGGTGGAAGAACACGGGAAATGCGGTTTCCGGGGTGAGGACGATCTGCGCGGGTTGTTCCACCAGTTGTTCCATCAGGGAGGCGATCCGGGCGGCGGCCTGTTCGGGCATGAATTTGTCCTGCTGGGCGGTGGCGGTGTGGATCAGGCGGAAGCTGAGCGGGTCGCCGTGCGGGATCGCCCAGGATTCTCCCGCGCTCCAGCGGGCCGCGCCGATGACGGAGCCGAGCGCCAGGGCGGCGATTGCCACGGGGCGGTAGCGCCTGCGGGCCAGGGCAGCGGCGGCCGGAAGCCAGCCCAGGCAGAGCAGCCAGGCCACAAAGCCCAGCCCATACAGGCCGACGATGGGAAGAAGGCCGTCCAGCGGCGTATCGAGCCAGGCGTAGCCCATGGACAGCGAGCCGAATGCTCCGGGCAGGACGCCACGCGCCCATTCGCCGGCCGTCAGGGCCGCCGCCAGGCATGCGGCGCTCATTCCGTCCGGCAATGCGAGCCTGCGGGCGGGGCGCCAGCGGGCGCACAAATAGACCGGCAATGCGATGAAAGCCGCCAGGTAGAGCAGCGTGGCCGCCGCCGTCAGCAGCGCCTGTGCTGGCAGAAGGCCGGTTTCACGGAACAGGGCGGCAATGGCCCACCCCTCTCCGGCGGCATGCAGGCTGATAGCGAATGCAAGGGCCGGCAGGGCTGCGGCAAGCGGGCGAGGCATCCGGATCAGCAGGCAATGCAGGAGCCCCAATACCGGCAGAAGAATCCAAGGCTGAAACCATGGCGCCCAGGCCAGCGCCCCGAGCGCGCCCAGCGCCGCGGCGGCGAGGATGGTGGGGATGATTTGCGCGGCGCTTATCGCGTTTGCGTGAGGAAATGCCATCTGGCGATCGAAATTGGCTGTTGACTTGCTAATCAAATGTCCTGTAATCCTGCGTGTTTTAGAGCTGAATGACTGAAGTAGGACATTGCCCGCTCTGGTGTTTTTGCAAGGGATAACGCCTGGGCCAAGCGATGACCGTATTGATGCAAACGATCCGTGTCACTGCCTTTCAGGGCAATGTAAATTCCGCGCGCATCCGCATCGCCACCGACGAATGTCATCCCGCTAGTATGCACCAATTGTAGGGCCATGTATAATGGGTGATGCAAACAGCAACAAAAACTGAAGCCGGATGCACAGAATTTTTTGATCAACCGTTCGGGATGGAGGTAGTGGTATGAACATGAAGTCCGCAATCAAGCAGGCAGGCCAAGGGATGACCGAGTACATCGTGATCGTGGCGTTGATCGCCGTGGCCGCGATCGCCGTTTACCAGTTTTTCGGCCAGACCATCCGCAGCCAGACCGCGGGGATCGCACAGGAGGTTTCGGGGAAGTCCGCCTCGACATCGATCAAGAATGCGCAGAGTTCCGCCGACAATGCGGAGAGCGAAGGGACGAAGAAGAAGGGGCTGGACAACTATACGAACGACAATGCGCGTTGAGCGCATGGCTTGTACGTCGTCCAGGGCGATTGAATTTAAGCCTCATGGCTCGATTCCGAGGGTGTGATGCTTGAATTTTGTGCAACTTGGCGCCACGGGGCGATGCATGGCGTTTAAGTGCGCTTGCCTTGGTGCGTCGTCCAGGCGCCTGCGCATGGCAGAAGCTCAAGGGGGCGTCTGCCGCCCGGTTTGCCGGCTCCCCGCCTTTTCAGGCGCGGGTCGGCAGACCGGACAGGCGATGGTCTACGGCCTGTTCGTCATCGTCGCTTCGGTGGTCGCCCTGTTTTTTCTGTTCAACACCGGGCAGTTGTCGAGCGAGAAGACCAAGCTCGTCAACGCCGGCGACGCTGTGGCATACAGCGCCGGGGTGATGAACGCGCGCACGCTGAACTATCAGGCTTACGCCAACCGGGCGATGCTTGCCAACACGGTTGCCATCGCCCAACTGGTCAGCCTTTCTTCCTGGGCGGCCTATGTGGAAACGCTGGGGGCGGGGGGGATTACCGGCGCGGGCTCGGTGAACTGGTCGAAGTACCCCGCCTACTACCCTTCCTATTGGGTCGCGCAGGCTTCGGTGGTGTTCGCTGCTCAGCTCAACCATGGCACGGGTTCCGGCGGCGGTCCTCTCGAAATGCTGGCGTCGACCTCCGACAAGCTGATCCGCAACTACCTGATGTCCGCGCAGCAGGTAACCCATAATGGGCTGATCCCGGCTCGCCAGCTCATCATGGAAGAGGTCGCGCAGGCGAATTACCGCGATGATGGCAGCGTCGAGGTCGAACAGCTTCCGCTGGGCCTCGACATGCCCGGCTTCGTTAAACGCTATTCCGGCGACGAGCGCACGCGTTTTGCCGAAGTGGCCAAGACCGCCGCGAATCTGGATGATTTCGTGCCCAAGCGCAGTTGGACGATGCCCGCGCTGTATCCGGATCGCTGCTTTTATGCCATCGATTGGCTCAGTCGGCGCGGCGGAACGGAACTGATCGGCTTCGACGAGTGGAAGGCGCTCGACACCATGTCCGAATGGCGCTGGAAAATGCGCAAATCGGGCACCTGTAGCCTGTCGGAAAGACCCCTCGGATACGGCGCGAGGATCGCTGCGAAGCAACCCGATCCGGATACCGACCTTCGACGCTACGACTACGCCCGCCTCACCAATCCCGCAGCCAGCGTTTTTGCACTGAGCATTGCCTCTTCCGATGCCTGGGGTTATTCCGGACTGCCGAATTTCTATGATTTGCGGGAGAACCGCCTGGAAGAGGACGATCCGGCCTTGCGATTTTCCGTGCGTATCCGCCGTCCGATCGGGCAAACCCGCACGTCGGAGGGACGCTCGGCCGTGCAGGGTAGCGGCGATGGTAACCGCATCGCGCAGTCGCTCAATAATTTCGAGGCTGCGCCGGCGGGTGGCGATGAGTTGGTGGCGGTATCCGCGTCCGAAGCCTATTTCGAGCGCTCCGACGACAACGTCTACGGCCTAAAACTGGGCAAGCCGCAAGAGCTAGCGAGCCTGTTCAACCCGTTCTGGCGGGTGCGCCTTGTGTCGGCCGACAACGAAGCGCATTTTGCCCAGGGCCTGCAAGGGGCGATGCTGCCATGAATGCTGCTGTCTTCCGCTATCTGTCCGTATTGCCGCTGTGCGCCTGCCTGGCCGGCCCGGTTCGGGCATGGACGCCGTACCACGCTCATTTCAGCGGGGGGGCTTCGGCGCCGGTTCATTATGTACATCAGAAGCTGGATATGCCGCCCTCGTTTCACGAGAGGCACCGGCAAACGCTGCTCGATCACTACACGCTATGCCGCAAGGCCAAAGAGGCTGCGGCGCTCATCGGCGAACCCGTGGAGTCTTATCAGCCTTTGCCTGAACTGCCGGCGCATCCCTGGGTCGGGGATGTCGAGATTTATTACGGCGCGGGCCGCGCCGTCGCCGTAACCACGTTTACCCATTACGTCATCGATTTGCAGAAAGACCGGAGGAAACCGCATTGGAAGGGCGATTGCGGCTTGCTGAAATCCACCACCAGGACCATTTCCATGCACGATCCGACACGTGCATGCAAGATCGAGACCTCGGCGTTGTCCTCCCGGCTGGAGGTCCGCTGCTCGCCCAGGGCGGGGGATGCCGAACACCGCTACCGGGCCAGCTTGCCCGATGAGGCCCTGGGTGTTGCCGGGCCCACCGGGGAAATTCGCACCATCGCCGGCCGGCGCTGCCGCGTTTTCGGCGCCTTGAAAGAATTGGAAACCTGCATAGAGAAACGGGATCGGCTCGGCGGCCAGACCATGCCGCTACTCTCGCCCGTCAATTCGATCGAGGCCGGACTGCTGTTGTTATCTAACCTTGGGGGCTTGCGCTACGCCGCACAGCGTGTGGAACTCGATATCCAGGTTGGCGAGCGCCTGTTCCAGATACCCGAAAACGGCGCTGCCTTGAGCGTCCTGCCACCCTTCCCGGTGGATCATCGCTGATGGCGACGGTACGCGCCACGACCGCCATTTCCGTCCGCGGGTTGCAGGGCGGGCAGGCGCTCACCGAATTCCTCGTCGTTGCCCTGGCGCTGATACCGCTGTTCCTGCTGATCCCGGTCATCGCCAAATACCAGGATGTCGCCCACGCCACGCAGATGGCTGCCCGCTATGCGGCATTCGATGCAACGGTCAGAAACGGCAATGCCGCCGGGGGGTGGAAGTCCGAAAGCGAACTGGCGAATGAAATACGGCGGCGCTTTTTTGGCGCATCGGATGCGCCCATCAAGACCGGCGACGTGGCCGGGGAGTTCGACGCCCACCGGAACCTGTTCTGGGTTAAGCCGGATGGCCAGCCATTGCTGGAAAATTTTTCCAACGTCACCGTCAGTTTCGGTCCGGGGGGCGGCAGCACGCACAGCGCAGCCTTCGAGCCGGCGAATGACATGACGACCTTCTTGTTGCTTGCGGGCGGGCTGGGCTTGAATTCGCGCGGCATTTATACCGCCAATGTCAGCGTAACGCTGGCCGATCTGCCCGCCGGGCTGGCGTTCTACCGCCCGTTCGATGAAATCGGCATCTCCATGACCCGTAGCGCCAGCCTGCTGCCCGATCCGTGGACGGCCAAGAATGCGGTCGAGGTCGAAGAAAGAATCAACAGCCCCGGCATCTTTCCCTCCGGAGGCCTGGCAAGCGTAGGCGCTGGCGTAAGCGTTCTGGTTTCGATCATCGACTGGCCTGCCGGGCTGAGCGGACCGAAACTGGGGCAGCTCGAATTCTGGCGTGATGCGGTGCCGAAAGACCGGCTCAAAAAGAATTGAAAATAATGAAAACAGTATTTGTGCCGGCGGTTTTGCTGTGCCTGTCATGCCTGCTGCCGAGCCATCTTCTGGCGAGCGCGCCGGAGATCAAGCTGCCCCGTTCCGCGCGCGCGTTTTCCGTGGGCGAAGACATCGTGCTGAACGGCCTGCCGGTCAGCATGCGGGCGTTTCGCTCGGCGCAATCCATCGACGAGCTGAATGCCTGGTTCAGGCTCAATCTGGGCAGACAGGTGGTGGAAAACCGGCTGGGCAGGATGACCGTGCTCGGCAAGGCGGCGGACGGCCATTACCTGACGGTGATGCTCGAAGCGGACGGGCGCGGCGTCCGCGGCGTGACCGCGGTCAGCAAGCTGAAGGATGCGGAGCGATTGCAGGCTGGATACCGGGAACGAACCGAACGCCTGCTGTCTGTCCTGCCGCACGGATCGAAGCTGGTCAGCGACATGCTGTCCGTAGACCGCGGACTTCGTTCTTGGCACGTGGTCATCGACAACCCGCATGGCGAACAGATCAACAGCGAGCGTGTCACGGCGCTCATGCAACAGCGCGGCCTAGCGCTGGAACATGAATCACGCGCGGACGGCGATGCTCGCCTCCTCTTTTTTCGCGGAAACGGCGCGGAGGCGATGGCCACCGTGGCGAGGGGCGCGGACCGGCAGGGGGTGATCGTCATCAACCTCATTTCTTCTTCTCTGGAGCCATTTCAATGAGACACGAATACCGAGCAGGCCGGCAGACCGGCCAGGCCATGGTCGAGTACACCGTCGTATGCGGGGCGCTAGCCCTTGCGCTGGGTATCGGCCTGAGCGGCGAAGACAGCGCATTGTGGCAATTGATCCAGGGCTTCCGCCTGGGTTACCAGAAGTTCAGCTTTGCGCTATCCCTGCCGTCCTGAGCCCCTCCTTACCTTCTCGCCACGATTGGATCGTTCATGCGGTTGCCATCTTTTCTTTCCAGGGTACGTTACAACAAGACTTGGCTCGTGCTGGGCGTGGCCCTGGGCATCGGCCTGCTGGCCGCCTTCATCGCGCAGAATTATTTCACCCGGCGCATGGCGGAAATCGAGGCGCGTTCACGGGGGCAGACGGTCGGCGTCGTTGTCGCCAAACGGGAATTGCACGCCGGTGACCTGATCTCGGAAGACACGGTCGCCGTGCGCGCGGTGCCGGTCGACTTTGCCCATTCCCTGGCCATCCGGCCCGAGAATTTCGCCCAGATTTCCGGCCGGACCATCGCCTACTCGCTGAAATCGGGCGAGATGGTGCTGTGGAGCCTGCTCGAAGGGCAGAAGATACCGACCTTCTCGGCACGCATCGCCGACGGACGGCGCGCCATCACCGTGCCGGTAGACGAGATCAACTCCATTTCCGGTTTGTTGGAGCCGGAGGATCAGGTGGACCTGATTCTCACCTTGGAGCGCAACGGCAAGACGCACAGTTTCGTCATGCAGCAAAAGCTGAGAGTGCTGGCAACGGGCCAGCGCGTCAGCGAAAGCGCCAAAGGCGGCGAGCGCCGCCAGTATTCCACTGTCACCCTGGACACTACGCCCGAGCAGGCGCACAGCATCATCCGCGCGCGTGAAGCCGGAAAACTCACCGCGCTGCTGCGCAATCCGCAAGATGGCGCCGACCTGGCCCACGACCCCGCGGCGGCCAGATTCCTCATGGATCTGAACGGCGACGCATTCGTGGTGCCGGTGCTCTATGGCGGGCGCAGCGGCGGCCTGCCGCCCGAAGGGCTGAACCTCGCTCCCTATGCGCAGGGAGGCGTAGCCGCCGATCTGCCGCTTGGCGATCCGCTGTCCGCCCATCGCGTGCCGCCTGCCCAGCCAATGCGTCCGTAAGGCTCCCGTTTTTCCGCATCCCCCGGCCAACAAATCAAACCATGACAACAAAAAAACCTATTTCCGTGTGTTCTCCAAACGCTTTCGCCACCGTTTTTTCACTGATTTTTCTCGTCCTGCCGGTCTCCGTTCCCGCGCAGCAGGATGATCCTGCCGGACAGGGGGGCCGGCACTTTGCAAAAAGCTGGCGTTCCAGCGGCGCGGCGAGTATTCACCCATCGCCTCGGATCGAGATCGCCGACGATCAGAGCGTGATTCCGGAAGTCGAGATGTTCGTCGGCGAAACGCGGGTTTTTCCCGCGCCATCGCTGGTGCGCATCGCGGTCGGCAACGGCCGGATCATGGATGCCGCCTCGCTCGACGACAAGGAAGTCATCGTTTTCGCCAATGCCGTCGGGACCTCATCGCTGTTCATCTGGAATCAGGACGGCAGCCATCAGCGGATCAAGATCAATATCATTGCCGGCGACACCACGCGCGTCGCACGCGAAATTGCCGCTTTCCTGTCCGCCATTCCCAAGGCCAAGGCGTCGGTGATTGGCGACAAGGTGATCGTCGAAGGCGAGGAATTGAACGACCACGATCTCGCCAAGATTGAAGAACTGGCCAAACGCTACCCGCAGGTCGTCAATTTCACCAATCGGGCCGGATGGGAGCAGATGGTGCTGATGGACGTGAAGGTGGTCGAATTCCCCACCAACGAATTGCGCGAGATCGGCCTCAAATGGGGGCCGACCGGCGGGTTTGCCATCGGCGGGATGTGGTCGCCCATATCCCGCAGGAGCGGGAGCGGTTATACGATCAATCTGGCAACCGGCGCGGAAAACACCGCGCCCATCGGCGCTTCGGGTGGCGGAACCGAGGTTCCGTTGAGCAAAGGCTTGAACGTTCTGAGCGTGCTCAACATGGGGCTGAACGCCCAGTTAAACCTGCTTGCCCAGGACGGCAAGGCATCCATCCTGGCCGAACCCCAACTGTCGGCGCGCAACGGCGCCAAGGCCACCTTCCTGGCCGGCGGCGAATATCCTTACACGGTCTCGACGATCAACGGGCCGACGGTGATGTTCAAACCCTATGGCGTCAAGCTGGAGATTACGCCGCTGGTGTCGCGCAACGGCATCATCCGGGCCACCATCGACAGCGAGGTCAGCGCCATCGACCCCTCGATGGCTACCACTGCGGGGCCAGGACTCAGCTCGCGCCGGACCACGACCGAGTTCAACGTGCGCAATGGCGAAACGCTGGTGCTTGCCGGCCTCTTGAGCCGCAGGAATAGCGAGAGCATCGACAAGGTGCCCTTCCTCGGCGACTTGCCGATACTGGGGGCGCTGTTTCGCTCCAAACGCTTTCAGCGCGATGAAACCGAACTCGTGGTATTCGTGACGCCTCATGTCATCGACAGCCGCAGTCCCGGCCTCGTGGATCGGGTCGAGCGCGCCACCCGCAGGCTCGAAAGGGACCAAGGAACACCTCCCTACCTCAATGCGCCAAACGAAACCCTGCCGGAAGCGGCCCCGCAAGGCATGGGCGAGTCGTCCGAAAGCGATCAGGCGGCGCAAGCCGATGTGCCGCCAGCCATTCACCAGCGCGTGGCCGGCAACGACGCAGTGATCTATGAACTGCCCAACCGTTCCAGCACGGTGCTTGCGCGGCTCCGTAAAGGATCGGTGCTCGTATCGTCTGAAGGCAGCACGGTGGGCGGCTGGCGTCCGGTCGTGCTTGAAGACGGTTCCAAGGGCTGGGTGGCCGACCGCGATCTGGCGCCTACCATCGACACGCCGGGCGCGGTCGGCGTGGAAGACGACGCCGCCATCGGACGGACGGTTGCCCGCCCGATTACGGCGCCGCGGGCGGGCGTTTCCCCCGGTAGCTGGTACCGCGTGCATGGCAAGCGACTTGCTTTGAGGGTCAGCCCCGATGTCAACGCCGAATCCATCGTCCGGCTTGCGGCCGGCAGCGAAGTGGAGGCGCTGCTGGAGAACGCTGTGTCCGGCTGGCTGCCGGTGCGCGCTGGCGAGCACAGGGGATGGGTATGGCGACCGTCTCTCCGGCCCATTCCCATGGAGGCGCCCTGATGCTGCGGGTTGAGATCACCATGCCAAACGGCGCTACCAAAATGGTGGACGTTCCCGACGACGCCGTGATCGGCAAGGGCGCACAGAACGAAATCCGGCTCGATAGCTGGCGCATCGGCAAGGAACACGCGCATCTGTTCAAGACGCCGTCAGGCGTGCTGATCGAAGACATCGGCGGCTTTGGCGGCGTCATCATCAACGGGCAGCGCATCAACGGGCAGTCGTCTGCACTCAGGCCGGATGACGTCATCGGCATCGGCCCCTTCGAACTCAGGGTGATGGACCTCGGGATGGCGGCCGATGAAAGCGGGGAGGCTGACACCCGGTCTGCGCCGGATGCTGCCGCAAGCGACGAGACGGTTTCCACACAGCCCGCGCGTGCCGGGTCCAATGCCGGGAGCACGGCGCCGGCCGGCCCGGAACAGGCCAGGCGTCAGCTCGAATTCGAATGGCGCAAATTGCTGCATGGACGCCTGCTGGAAGTCATGGACCTGCGCCGCCAGGACGTCCACCAGATGTCCGACGACCGCCTGCGTGCGGAAACAACCAAACTGCTTGCCGAAATCCTCGCCGATATCGAAGCCGAAATCCCCCCTGAACTCGATCGCAAACTGCTCAGCAGGCAGGTACTCGACGAAGCCATCGGACTGGGACCGCTCGAAGAACTGCTCACCGACGATTCGGTGAGCGAAGTCATGGTCAACCGCTATGACGAAATCTACGTCGAGCGCGCTGGCAAGCTGATCCGCTATCCGCTGGCCTTCACCGGAGACCGGGCCGTGGTGAGCGTGATCGAGCGCATCGTGACGCCGCTGGGGCGACGCATCGACGAATCCTCCCCGATGGTGGATGCGCGCCTCAAGGATGGATCCCGGGTCAATGCCATCATTCCTCCGCTGGCGCTCAAGGGGGCGTGCATCACCATCCGCAAGTTCGCCAAACGCAAGCTGGAACCTGCCGACCTGATCCGCTTCGGCAGCCTCGACGCGGCCATGGCCGAATTCCTCCAGGTCTGCGTCGAAGCCCGCAAGAGCATCGTCGTCTCCGGCGGCACGGGCTCGGGCAAGACCACCCTGCTCAATATCCTGTCCAATTTCATTCCCTCCGGCGAGCGCATCATCACCGTTGAGGACGCCGCCGAACTCAAACTGCACCACGAGCACCTGATCAGCCTGGAATCCCGTCCCTCCAACGTCGAAGGGAAGGGCGCGGTGTCGATTCGCGACCTGGTGCGCAACACCCTGCGGATGCGTCCGGACCGCATCGTCGTCGGCGAATGCCGAGGCGCCGAAGCCCTCGACATGCTACAGGCCATGAACACCGGGCACGAAGGTTCGCTCACCACGCTGCATGCCAACACGGTGCGGGACGCGCTGGCCCGTCTGGAAACCATGGGGATGATGGCCGGCAGGGCCCTGCCGTTGACGGCGATCCGCGAACAGATCGCTTCCGCGGTGGACATCATCATCCAGCAAAACCGCTTTGCCTGCGGCAGCCGTATCGTCACCAGCATTGCGGAAATCACCGGCATCGAGAGCGGCATCATTCAGATGCAGGAAATCTTCCGTTTCCACAACCAGGGGATCGGCGAGAACGGCAAGGTGCGCGGCAGCTTCCTCGGCTGCGACATGGTGCCGAGTTTCTACGATGAACTGCGCGCCACCGGACGTCCGCTGGACATCGGTATCTTCATGACCGGCGGCGCTTCTCTCGACGATCTTGGCGAAGAGCTTGCCCTGTGACGGAAACCGACATCCTCTACCTGATCACTGCGATCACCGCGCTCAGCGCCGCGGCGGTGGCTTGGTTCGTGGTCGACCTCAGCACCGTTACCCTGGCGAAATACCGCGCCAGCTTCACCGAGCAGGCCCATTTCCAGGCGCAGGAGTTCTTTCTCTCCATCGATCCGCGCAAACTGTTCGTCGCCAACATCGCCGTCATGGCGCTGGGCGCCGTCCTGGTCTGGACGATCACCGGTAACGCCCTCGTCGCCATTCCCGCGTTCTTCGCGCTCGCCTTGTTGCCGCGCTGGCTATATGCATGGTTCAAAAAGCGCCGTCTCGATCGCTTCGAGCAGCAATTGCCCGACGCGCTCATGATGACGGCGGGCGCGCTGCGCGCCGGTCTGGGGCTGAACTCCGCGCTGGCCCAACTGGTTGCCGAGGCTTCGCCGCCGCTCTCCCAGGAATTCAGTCTCATGCTGCGCGAGCAGCGCCTTGGCGTGACGCTGGAACAAAGCCTGGGCCACCTGAACCGGCGCATCCCCACCCCGTCGACCACCCTTGTGGTTTCCGCCATGCGGATTGCGTCGGAGACTGGCGGCAGTCTGGCCGAAACGCTCGACCGAACGGCCAACACCATTCGCAGCCGGCTCCAGCTTGAAGGCAAGATCGGGGCGCTGACGGCCCAAGGCAAGCTCCAGGCCTGGGTGGTTGGCGCCCTGCCGCTGATTCTCATGCTGGTGCTCAACAAGATGGAACCGGAAGCCATGAGCCGGCTGTGGCATACGCGCGAAGGCTGGGCCACCCTGGCGGTGATTGGGCTGTTCGAAATACTCGGCATCTACGTCATCCGGCGCATCGTTTCGATCGACGTCTGACGGACAAGGCACGGACAGCACATGGACCAAGACACCCTCATCCTCGCGGCGCTGGGATTGACCGTCGGACTCGCCATCGCCCTCGTTGCCTGGACGCTCGGCAGGGCCGTGGCCGACGTGCCCAAGGAAGACCGTGAATACAAGGACCCGCCGCCCTGGGGATTCCGGCTGGTATGGTGGCCCATCCAGTGGATCAGCCACTACCTCGATTCCCTCCTGCCGGCCAAACAGCAGGCCGCGCTGGTGGAGCAACTGCGCAAGGCCGGCCTCGACTACGCCCTGCGGCCTGCGCAGTTCGTGGCCGCGCGCCTGCTTTGCGCCGCGCTCATGGCCGGGCTGTTCCACTGGCTGCTCGCCTCGTTCGACCAGCCCCCCGGATCCGGTGACGGCTTCGCGGAAGCGCTGTACTGGCAGGCCAGCCTGATCGGCGCCCTGTTCGGCTGGATCTACCCGGCCATCTGGCTGCGCGACACGATCCAGCAGCGGCGTCGCGAACTGCTCAAGGCGCTGCCTTTTTTTCTCGACATCATCACCCTGTGCGTCGAAGCCGGGCTCAATTTTCAGGGGGCGCTGCACCAGGCCGTCCTCAAAGGCCCCAAGGGCATCTTGCGGGACGAATTCCAGCGCGTACTGCGCGACGTGCGCGCAGGCAAACCGCGCGCCGAAGCCCTGCGCACCCTGGCGCGGCGCATCAACGAAGGACCGATGACCAACTTTGTGGCCTCGGTCATCCAGGCCGAACGGCTGGGCATGAGCCTGGGCCTTGTGCTGCGGGCGCAGGCCGACCAGCAGCGGGTCGAACGCTTTCTGCGCGCAGAAAAGCTCGCCATGGAAGCGCCGGTG
>CAZFHE010000298.1:0-2696 GCA_964518615.1 uncultured Dechloromonas sp.
GAATTTGTCGATGTCATCGTCCCGCGCGGCGGCAAGGGCTTGATCGCCCGCCTCCTGGCCGAATCGCGGGTGCCGATGATCCAGCACCTCGACGGCAACTGCCATGTCTATCTGGAAACCCAGGCCGACCCGGCCAAAGCGCTGAAAATTGTCGAGAATGCCAAGACCCAGCGCTACGGCACCTGCAACACCGCCGAGTCGCTCTTGGTCGATCGCGCCGCCGCCGCCGCGCTGCTGCCGCCCATTGCCCGGATGTTGAGCGAAAAAGGCGTCGAGATTCGCGGCTGCCCGGAAACCCGCGCCATCGTCCCAAATGCCGTGCCCGCCACGGAAGAGGACTACGCCGCCGAATATCTGGCCCCCATCATCTCGGTCAAGGTGGTGGCCGGCATCGACGAGGCCATCGCGCACATCAACCGCTATTCCTCGCGCCACACCGAGGCCATCGTCACCGACAACCACCCGCTGGCCATGCGCTTTTTGCGCGAGGTCGATTCGGCCTCGGTGATGGTCAATGCCTCGACCCGTTTCGCCGACGGCTTCGAGTACGGTCTGGGCGCCGAAATCGGCATTTCGACCGACAAGATCCATGCCCGCGGCCCGGTGGGCCTCGACGGCCTGACCTCCCAGAAATGGGTCGTGCTGGGAGACGGCCAGATTCGCAGCTAAAATTTTTCGCAGAGCCTATTGCAAGGAGAAACACATGCCTCTCGCCTGGACCGCCGATCTGGATACCGGTATTGACGTCATTGATCAACAGCATCGCCGCATCGTCGATTTCGTCAACGATCTCGAAGCCGCGCAGGTTCTCGGCGACCAAAAAAAGATCAAGGGGGTGGTCGACGATTGCGTCGATTACACCCTGTCGCATTTCGCCTTCGAGGAAAGCCTGCAAGAAGAAGCCGGTTACCCCTATTGCAAGCCGCACAAAAAAGTCCACCAATTGTTCGCGCGCAAGGTCAGCGAATACCAGCAGCGCATGGAACTGGGCGACGACGTGGGCGCCGAATTGCACAATATGCTGTCCCGCTGGCTGGTCAATCACATCAAGCATGACGACGCCGACTATGTCAGCTCGGTCAGGGCCAATATGCAGACCGAAACCCCGCCGACCGAGGAAAAGAAACAGACGAGCTGGTTCCGCAGGCTGTTCGGCTAAAGGCGGACAACCCCGGGCCGCCTTCGTGATCGCCCAAGCCTATGCCGCCATTCTCGCCGCCCCGGGTTTCTGCCTGGGCATAGGCTGCGGCGAGGATACGCTGACGGCCATCGACTTTCTCGAACCGCGCCCGGAAATCGCCCCGCAAACGCCGCTGGCGGCCGAGGCGGCGCGCCAGTTGCAAGCCTATCTGGCCGACCCCGCCTTTGTCTTTGGCTTGCCGCTGCGTCCGGCCGGCACGCCCTTCCAGCGCCGCGTCTGGGCCGCCATTGCCGCCATCCCCCTTCGCCAGACGCGCACCTACGGCCAGCTTGCCACCGAACTGAAAAACGCCCCGCGCGCCGTCGGCCAGGCCTGCGGCGCCAATCCCTACCCGCTAGTCGTGCCCTGCCACCGCGTCGTCGCCAGCGGCGGCGGCCTGGGCGGCTTCGCCCGCGAGCGGGGCGGCTTTCTGCTCGGCGTCAAACGCTGGCTGCTTTGGCATGAAGGCAACCTCGCCGGCTGATCTCGCCGAGATTGACGGCTTCTGCGACGCCCTCTGGCTGGCCGACGGGCTCGCCAAGGCGACGCTGGACAGCTACCGCTCCGATCTCAACCGCCTGGCCCGCTGGCTCGCGGAACACGAGCATGAACCGCTGCTCGATATCCGGGCAGAGACGCTCTTTGCCTTCATCGCCCAGTTGTCAAAAGAGACCCGCGCGAGTTCGCAGGCCCGCTATCTGGCCACGCTGCGCCGCTTCTATCGCTGGCAACTTGGCCGGGGCCGAATCGCAGCCGACCCGACCCTGAAACTCATCAATCCTTCCCTTCCCTCGCGGCTGCCCAAGGCGATCTCGGAACAACAGGTCGAGGCGTTGATCCAAGCGCCGGATATCGACACGCCGCTGGGCCTGCGCGACCGGGCCATGATCGAGGTGATCTATGCCTGCGGCTTGCGGGTTTCCGAACTGGTGGCATTGCGCTTGCATGAAGTCAGCTTCAACGACAGCGTCGTTCGCGCCCTCGGCAAGGGCGGCAAGGAACGTCTGGCGCCGCTCGGGGAAATTGCCGTCGACTGGCTGCGCCGCTATCTGGCCGAGGCGCGCCCCCTCATTCTCAAGGGCCGGCATAGCGATGCGCTATTCGTCACCGGGCGCGCCAGCGCGATGACCCGTCAGGCCTTCTGGCAACTCATCAAGCGCTACGCGCGGTGCGCCGGCATCGCGCCGGAGCGCCTGTCGCCCCACGTGCTGCGCCACGCCTTCGCCACCCATCTGCTCAATCACGGCGCCGATCTGCGCGTGGTGCAGTTGCTGCTCGGCCATGCCGACATTTCGACCACGCAAATCTATACCCACGTCGCCCGCGAGCGCTTAAAGAAGCTGCACGCCGAACACCACCCGCGCGCTTAGCGCGGCCCTGGCTTCTGGCGGCTAAAGCGGTTTTGATTCATTTGCTTACATGCAGAAGCGTAATCGTTTGGGAGTAGGTTGGCGGTGAGCCGTAGGCGGACCCCAACATAGGCTGCCCTGTGAGGTTCTGCACCTTGTGGTTGGGT
>CAZFHE010000299.1:0-3092 GCA_964518615.1 uncultured Dechloromonas sp.
CAATTTCGGCTCCGGCTGGACCTGGCTCGTCAAGAAGGCCGACGGCTCGGTCGACATCGTCAATATGGGCGCCGCCGGCACCCCGCTGACCACCGGCGACAAGGCCCTGCTCTGCATCGACGTCTGGGAACACGCCTACTACATCGACTACCGCAACCTGCGTCCCAAGTTTGTCGAAACCTTCCTTGAGCATCTGGTCAACTGGTCCTTCGCCGAGGCCAATTTCGCTGGCTGATAACCGGGCTTTCCGCATCCAGCGGACAAAAAAAGGGAGCCGCCGGCTCCCTTTTTCATTGGATGTCCGCCCGTCTGATGGCGGCAGTCCCTGCGCTCATGCTTTTGACAGCGCGCCGATATCCTTTTTCAACAAATAGGTGGCCAAAATCACGACCGCCATCATGCCGGCGCAGATGATGAAAGCCGCCATGAATTTTCCGGTCGTGTCATAGATATAGTCCGCCATCAAGGGCGCGATCACGCCGGAAAGACCCCAGGCAAGAAACAGCACGCCATAGTTCCCGCCGTAGTTCTTGATTCCGTACTGGTCGATGGTCAAGGCCGGGAAAACGCTCAACAGCGTTCCGTAGCAGAATCCGATCAGGATGATGCCGACGGCCAGAAGCGCCATGTCGTGACAATAGATGAATCCCACCATGTTCAGCAGTTGCAAGACCGACACCACGAACAGGGCGTTGATCCGGCCGATCTTGTCGGACATCAAACCGCCCAGCACCCGGCCAAAGGTGTTCGTCACGGCCAGGAACATGACCAGCATCGCCAGAACGGCGGTATCCTTGATCTGCAACTGAACGCTGGCGATTTTCGTAATATTCCCGATCATCATCAGGCCGATCGAGGCCGACAGCAAAAACATCACGAACATCAGATAGAAACGCTTGGTTTTCAGCATCTCCTGGGTCGTGAAATCCACGTACACCGCGCTTTTGGCGGTTTGTGCCAAATGCGCGGGGACAACCGGGCTATACCCGGCCGGCGGATTATTGATGAACTGGGCAAGACAGACGCCGACGACAAGGATGCCCGTCCCCAGGAACATCAGGGTTTTTTCAATGCCGAAGTGGTTGAGCAGCATCGTGGTCAGCGGCGCGAAATAGAGCGCCGCCAGGCCAAAGCCGCCGACGATCAAACCGCTGACCATGCCCTTTTTGCTCGGATGAAACCATTTCAGCGCCGGCGGGGAAACGCAGCCGTAGCCCATGCCGATGCCCAGACCCGAAACCACGCCAAAACACACGGCAACGCCCATCGGATTGTTGCCGACCAGGCCGGACAGAATGAGACCCAGACCCGCCAGCGCGCCGCCCGCGGTCACCAGCCATCTGGGGCCCGTCTTGTCTTGAATCTTGCCGCCGACCAACAGACCCAGCGCGAAGCAAACAATGGCGAGGGTGTAAGGAAAACCGGCCTGCGCGCTCGTCCATCCCCAGCCCCCCGCCTCGACGGGGGCCGTCATTCGGGTTTTCAACACGCTCCAGGCGTAAAGCACGCCGATGGCCAGGTTGAAAAAGATGCCCGCCAACAATACGAGCTTGGCCCCTCTTTGCTTTTCATGATCCAGCATGGGAAATCTCTCTTTCTGTTAAGGCGTCTTTTTGCGCGCTCTCTCAAGCGCGCCATGATTTGCACCCCGCAAACGCTCTGGAAGGAAAATTCGCTGGATGAACAATTCAGTCTAGCAGACTGGTCTATTCACTCAAGCTAAAACAACGCGGGCCTCCGGGGCCCGTGAAATCACATTTCAGCATCCGGAAAAAGGCGGCAAATACCCAACGCCTTATCCATTGCTCATGGCGCGCGGCGTCTTGAGAAAGGAGCGAAACATCGCGCAAGCGCGCCCTCATTCCGCGCCTCGCTCAGAACGATGGGATGCGACGGCATTTTGCCGCCCTTGATTCGGGATAGGCCGAAAAATCCCCCAATGCCCCGGGGGAAATCACGCGCCCTTTTTACGGGCGACGGAAGGGGTAACGCGCCCGAAAGCGAAGGCCCAATCCATCACCCATCCGGGCCGGATGGGCGGGGAAAAAGGCCCAATGCAGGCCCAATGCAGGCTCAATGCAGCACCCGTGGCACGGCCAGCGTGAATTCAGGAATTTCGACCGTAAACGGGGTGCCGTCCGCGCCCACCATCTGGTAGCTGCCGCGCATCGTGCCGACCGGCGTCTCCAATTGCGATCCGCTGGTGTAACGAAAGCTCTCGCCCGGCTTCAACAGGGGCTGCCTGCCGACCACGCCCAGGCCGCGAACCTCCCGCACCGCCTGATTGGCGTCGGTGATGATCCAGTGGCGCGACACCAGTTGCGCCGGCATCTCACCGACATTGCGAAGGGTGATGGTGTAGGCGAACAGGTAGCGGCCCTCACTGGGATTCGACTGCTCGGGAAGAAAGCGGGCGATGGGAGTGACTTCGATGCGGTACTTGGGGCGGTCGGGCATGGGATAATTCCGGCTGTTTTGTCTTTGCAGGGGCCATCATGGCATTCAACGATTACGTCATCGCGCCGAGCATTCTGTCCGCCGATTTTGCCAAACTCGGCGAGGAAGTGGCCAAGGTCATCGCCGCCGGCGCCGACTGGGTGCATTTCGACGTGATGGACAATCATTATGTTCCCAATCTGACCATCGGGCCGCTGGTTTGCGCGGCCATCCGGCCCTACACCGCCGCGCCCATCGACGTGCATCTGATGGTCAAGCCGGTCGATCGCATTATTCCCGACTTCGCCAAGGCCGGGGCCAATCTCATCACCTTTCACCCGGAAGCCTCTGAGCACATCGACCGCAGCGTGGCGCTGATCCGCGATGCCGGCTGCCAGGCCGGCCTGGTCTTCAACCCGGCGACGCCCCTGGATTACATGGACTACGTGATGGACAAGCTCGACGTGGTGCTCTTGATGAGCGTCAACCCGGGCTTTGGCGGCCAGAAGTTCATTCCAGCCACGCTCGCGAAGGCCCGCGAAGCCAGGGCGCGGCTCGATGCCTACGAGCGGGAAAGCGGGCGGCGCATCCGCCTGGAAATCGACGGCGGCGTCAATGTCGCCAATATCGCGGAAATCGCCCGCGCCGGCGTCGAC
>CAZFHE010000300.1:0-26327 GCA_964518615.1 uncultured Dechloromonas sp.
CACATGGGCGACTACTTCAACCACTGGCTGCGCATGGGCAAGGCCGTCGATGCAACGCCCAAGATTTTCTGCGTGAACTGGTTCCGCATGGACGAAAAGGGCGAATTCCTGTGGCCGGGCTTCGGCGACAACATGCGCGTCCTGAAGTGGATCGTGCAGCGCTGCCAGGGCCGCATCGCCGCCAAGGAAACCGTGCTCGGCTGGATGCCGAAATACGAGGATATCGACTGGACCGGCCTCAATATCACCCAGGCCGATTTCGAGGCCCTGACCCATATCGACGCCGACGCCTGGAAATCCGAGCTGGCCGGCCACAAGGAATGGTTCGATAAAATGGGCGAGAAAATGCCGCGCGAACTGGTATTGAAGCGCGAACTGTTCGAAATGGGCATTTTCAAGAGCGCCGCCTGATCGAACCAGCCTCGTGCGCGAACGGCCACCCTCGGGTGGCCGTTTTTATTGGGAGCCGCCCGGCCAAGCCTCTGCCGTGAGCCTAGGCGGAAAGTCGAGCTCGGGGTAGCGCTCGCGTAGCGCCGCCCAGTCGAAATGCGGGCCGGGGTCGCTCTTGCGGCCCGGGGCGATGTCGTTGTGACCGGCCAGGGCGCGAATCGGGTAGCGCGCGCGCAGCGCATCAATCAGCCGGAACAGCGCGGCATACTGGGCCGCGGCAAAGGGCTCGTCGTCGCTGCCTTCCAGTTCGATGCCGACCGAAAAATCGTTGCAGTTGCCGCGCCCCTGCCAGGCCGAGGCGCCGGCATGCCAGGCGCGCTGGTCGCAGGCAACGAACTGGATGTTGCTCCCGTCGCGGCGCAGGTAAAAATGGGCCGACACGTTAAGCCCGGCGATTTCGGCGAAATAGGGATGAGCCGCCGCATCGAGCCGGTTGAGGAAAAAATGCTCGACATATTCACCGCCAAATTGCCCCGGCGGCAGGCTGATGTTGTGAATGACAATCAGCGATACCTCGGCCCCGGCTGGCCGTTCGCCGAAATTGGGCGACGGCAGCCGCTCGACGCCTTCCAGCCAGCCGCCGGATTGCCAAGCCATTACTCGATGCCCAGGCGTTCGAGGCGGTAGCGCAGCGAGCGGAAGGTGATGCCGAGCAGGCGGGCGGCCGCCGTGCGGTTGCCCTCGGTTTTCTGGATGGCTTCGAGTATGGCCTGGCGCTCCAGGCGGTTGAGATAGTCGTCCAGGCTTTCGCTGCCGCGCCCCCGGGCCTCGCCGCCGCCTTCCCCGGGTTCGAGATACAAATCCTCGGCCTCGATGCATTCGCCCGAGCGCAGGGCGGTTGCCCGCTCAAGGATATTTTCCAGTTCGCGCACATTGCCGGGAAAGGCGTACAACTGCATGGCCTTGAGCGCGGCCGCCGACAAGCGGGGCGGCGGATCGCCGAGACGGGCAAGAATGGCGTCGATCAGCGGCGCGATGTCCTCGACCCGCTCGCGCAGGGAGGGCATGCGCAATTCGATGACATTGAGCCGGTAGTACAAATCCTGGCGAAAAGCGCCCTTCTCCACGCAATCGCGCAAATTGCGATGGGTGGCGCAAATGATGCGCACATCGACCGGCTCTTCGCTCACGGCCCCGACCTTGCGCACGCGCTTTTCCTGAATGGCGCGCAGAAGCTTTACCTGCATGGCCAGCGGCAGATCGGCCACCTCGTCGAGAAACAGCGTGCCGCCGGTGGCGGCCTGGAAAAAGCCCTCGCGCTCGCTGTCCGCGCCCGTGAATGCGCCCTTGCGATAGCCGAAAAACTCGCTTTCCATCAGATTTTCGGGAATCGCGCCGCAATTGACCGGCACGAAGGCCGCGCCGCTTCGATTGCTGCGGGCATGGATCAGGCGGGCCGCCAATTCCTTGCCGCTGCCGGATTCGCCGGAGATATAAATCGGCGCCTGGCTGCGCGCCAGTTTCCCGATCAGGGTTCGCACCTGTTGCATCGCGGGGGAGTCGCCAATCAGCGCGGCTGCGCCGTCGTCCTCTTTATCCGAGCCCGGCAGGCGCAATGCCGATTTGACCAGGGCGCGCAATTGATCGAGGCCGACGGGCTTTGCGAGATAATCGAAAGCGCCGGCCTTGAGCGCGGCGACGGCATTCTCGGCGCTGCCAAAGGCGGTGATCACCGCCACCGGCGTCTGCGCATGGTGTTCGCTGATATAGCGGACGATGTCCAGCCCCGCGCCATCGGGCAGGCGCATATCGGTCAGGCATAACTGAAAGCCATGGGCGTCGAGCGCCGCGCGCGCCTCGGCGACGCTGCCGACGCATTCGGCCAACAGCCCCATGCGCGCGAGCGTCAGGTCGATCAGTTCGCGGATGTCGGCCTCGTCGTCGACGACGAGCACCCGGCTCAATTCAGCGCCTGGTCGGCGCTCGCTTCTGGTGGAAGACATGTGTCATTTCTCCCGACAATGATGAAATGCCCGCCCGGCGCATTGGGGCCGATGCTCAGGCTGCCGCCATTGGCGGCGCATAATTCGCGCGCGATGTACAAACCCAGTCCGGAGCCCGTGTGGTGCGTGGTGAAAAAGGGCTCGAAAATCTGCTCGCGCACCTCGTCCGGCACGCCCGGACCATCGTCGATGACATGCAACTCCACCCATCCGGCGTCGCCTACGGCCCTTGCTTCGAGACGAACCGCGCCAGGGCCGCGCGTTGAATGGCGCAGCGCATTGCTGACCAGATTCCACAAAATCTGATGCAGATGGGTGCGATCAAAACACAGGAACACAGCCTCTCCCGGCCGCCAACTGACGATGCCCGGCGTGAGGCTCTCGGTGGCGATGAAATCCTCGACAAAGGCCGGACAGAAGCTGTCGAGCGCGAGCGCCTCGGGCCGGGCCTGATTCTGACGGCCGAGCAGCAGCACATCCTGAACGATGCGGTCGAGGCGTAGCACGTTGTCGTTGAGAATGCGCAGCAGGCGGTCGTGCGCCTCGCCGCGGCGCTCCTCGCGCAGCAACTCGCCGGCATGGCTGATGGCCGACAGCGGATTGCGGATCTCGTGCGCGATGCTGGCCGTCAGGCGGCCAAGCGAGGCGAGCTTCATCTGCAAGGCGCGCTCCTGGATACGTCCCTGATCCTCCAGAAAAATCAACTGTTCATGGTCGGAACTGGCCGTATATTCAAAGCGGGCGAGCAGGCGGCGATCCGCGAAACCGGACAATGGCAGACTCTCCGGCCCGCCGATCGCCCATTGGTCGAGACCGGCGGCCAAGGGCGAAGGCAGGGCCTGGATGCCGTCGGCGGATAAGCCGAGCATGGCGCGGGCCACGGGGTTATGGCGAACGATCCGGCCATCGGCATCGACGACCAGCACGCCATCCTGCATCCGCTCGACAATGCGCTGGCTGATGCGGATCTGGTTATCGAGCTCGATGCCGCGCCGGCGCGCCAGATTCTCGTGAGCCATCGCCCGCTGCCCCAGCAGCCGCGCCAGAATGGCGGTGGCAAAAAAACCCGCGGAAATGAAACCCGCCTGCACGATAGACGCTTCTTCGAAATGCCGGGTCTGGATGCCGTAAATCTGCGCCGCCAGCACCGAGAGCGTCGCCAGCGCGGCATAGAACAGCACCAGGCGGCCGCGCCCGACCAGGCTGGCCGCCGCCAGCGAAACCAGCAGCAACACCGTCAGGCCGCTGCCAGCGCCGCCGGTGCCGAGCATGATCAGACTGACCACCCCGATATCGGCCAGCACCTGCGCCGACAGTTGCAGATTGAAGCGCTCATGCCAGTAGATCGACAGCATCAGGCCGACAATCACGCAGAGCATGTAGCCGCCGGTCACCAACAGGTTGAGCGGACTCGGGAAAAGATTGAGGCGAACGGTCAGATAATGCGGAAACAGGAAGGCCAGCAAAAAGAGGCCGGCGATGATCAGGCGATAGAGATTGAAATACTGCAAGGAGCGCCAATTCGGCGTCCAGGTCGTCGACAGCCAGTCTTCCATCGACATCAGGGCTCTCCCGCCCGGCGATGCGCTTCAGAGCAATAGTGGCGTCCGCCGTCGCTGATGCCGTCGCTTTCCGGCAGCAGCAGGCCGCAATGGGCGCAGGCCACCATGCGCTCCACCGGCGGCTCCGGCCGCGCTGGCGGCGGCGCTGCCTTGCGCCTGGGCCATAGCCACCAGAGCGCGCCGAACAATGCCAGCAACAGCAGAAACTTCATTCTTGCCTCGTTGAATTCGAGATGGACGCCAAGCCGCGGCGATAGTAACGCAAGCCGCCCGGCTTCAAACCGGATTATCGCCGGACGAGAGCAAAGCGGCCAGTTGCCAGGACCGCTATCGGCAACACGCTTTCCCGGGATTGCCTCGGGACAGGGAGTTGTCGGCGCCATGCAAAAAGGCCGGCGCAATGGCCGGCCTTTGTAACCCGGCTATGGATAGCAAGCCAGGCGAAGCATCTGGTTGCGGGGGCAGGACTTGAACCTGCGACCTTCGGGTTATGAGCCCGACGAGCTGCCAACTGCTCCACCCCGCGTCAGTGAACTTCTGATTATCATCCAATGATTGTTATATGTCAAGAATTTCGCAATTTTCTTGAGCACGCGCGCAGACAGCGCCTTGAAATGCTTCCATTGGACATGAGGCGATTTGCTACCATTTCAAGCAATGCGCAGGCAGCGCGAAAAAGCGCGCGGCTTGTCAGTGGCATTGACCGGCATCCGGACCCGGGCTACTGCATTCGAGGGAAATCACGATGAATTCATCCGAAGTCGCTGTTCCAGAAACCCAGCCCGCGCCCTGGCATGCCATGCCGGCCGACGAAGTCACGCGAGAGCTCGGCGTTGATCCGGCGCGGGGCCTCGATGCCGCCGAGGCGGCCGGGCGGCTCGTCAGCCACGGGCATAACCGCTTGCCCCAGGGCAAGAAAAAAGGGCCGCTGGCCCGCTTCCTGGCTCAATTCAACAATATCCTGATCCACGTCCTGCTCGTCGCCGGTTTCATCAAGCTGATGCTGAGCCTGTGGCTCGATGCGTCGATCATTTTCGCGGTCGTCATTCTCAACTCGCTCCTGGGCTTCATCCAGGAAGGGCGCGCCGAGAAGGCGCTCGACTCGATCCGCAACATGCTGTCGGCGGAGGCGCGCGTCCTGCGCGATGGGCTGGCCCGCCTGATTCCCGCCGAGGATATCGTTCCCGGCGACATCGTGCTGCTCGAATCGGGCGACAAGATTCCGGCCGATCTGCGCCTCATCGATGTCAAGAATCTGCGCACGGAAGAAGCGGCGCTGACCGGCGAATCCCTGCCGGCGACCAAAATCGCCGATGCAATCGCCGCCAAGGCCACGGTCGGCGATCGCGAAAATATCGCCTTCTCCGGCACCATGGTCGTTTCGGGCCGGGCGACCGGCATTGTCGTGGCAACGGGAAGCCAGACCGAGCTCGGGCGGATCAATCAGATGCTGGCCGAGGTCAGCGCGCTGGAAACCCCGCTCTTGACCCAGATCAAGAAATTCGGCCACGCCATCACGGCGGCCATCGCGGTTCTGAGCGTGCTGCTCTTTTCCTGGGGGCACTGGCTTGGCCACATGACTTTCGTCGAACTATTCCAGGCCATCACCGGCATTGTCGTATCCATCATCCCGGAGGGCCTGCCGGCGATCATCACCATCACGCTGGCCATTGGCGTCACGCGCATGGCCCAGCGCAATGCCATCATCCGCCGCCTGCCGGCGGTCGAAACCCTGGGCTCGGTGTCACGCATCTGCTCGGATAAGACCGGCACCCTGACCTTGATGGAAATGATGGTGACTTCCGCCGTCACCGCCGAGGCGACCTACCCGGTGACGGGCAACGGCTACGCCTCCGAAGGCGTGGTTCTCGCCGATGGCAAGCCCGTCGGCGCGCCCCCGGAGACACTCAGGCTGATGGCTCGCGTCTCCCTGTTGTGCAATGACGCGGAGCTTTTCGAGGAAGACGGAAAATGGAAAGTCGAGGGCGATCCGACCGAGGGCGCGCTCTATCCCTTCGCCGCCAAGCTCGGCATGGACCGCGCCGCCGAAGCCGCCGCCCTGCCGCGCGTCGACGCCATTCCCTTCGAATCCGAACACAAGTTCATGGCGACCCTGCACCGCGGCGCGGAGGGCGACATGCTGCTCGTCAAGGGCGCGCCGGAAGTCATTGTCGAACACTGCGACCGGCAGCAGACCAAGGCGGGCCCCGCGCCGCTCGACCGCGAGCATTTCAACCGCGAGGGCGACATGCTTGCCGCGCGGGGCGAACGGGTGCTGGCGCTCGCCTGGCTGCCCAATCCGGGCCTGAGCGTCGGCAACCTCAGCCCGGGGGATTTGCCCGGAAATCTCGTACTCCTGGGCCTGGTCGGGCTGATGGACCCGCCGCGCAAGGAGGCCATCGAGGCCGTGCGCGAATGCCACGAGGGCGGCATCCGCATCACCATGATCACCGGCGACCACAAGATCACGGCGGCGGCAATCGCCGGCATGCTCGGCATAGGCGACGGCAAGACGGCGGTGACCGGGGCCGAGATCGAGGCGATGAACGACGCCGAGTTGCAAGAGCGGGTGCGCGACGTCGACGTGTTTGCCCGCACCAGCCCCGAGCACAAGCTCAGGCTGGTGAAGGCCATCCAGGCCAACCGGCAGATCGTGGCCATGACCGGCGACGGGGTCAATGACGCGCCGGCGCTCAAGAAAGCGGACATCGGCGTCGCGATGGGCATCAAGGGCACGGAAGTGACCAAGGAAGCGGCGGGCATGATCCTCGCCGACGACAATTTCGCCTCCATCTCCGCCGCGGTGAAAGAGGGGCGCACGGTCTACAACAATATCGAAAAGGCCATGCTCTTCACCTTGCCCACCAATGTCGCGCAAGGGGCCGTGATCGCCATCGCCATCCTCATCGGCTTCACGCTGCCCATCACCGCGCCGCAGGTGCTGTGGGTGAATATGATCACCTCCGTCGCGTTGAGCCTCGCCATTTCCTTCGAGCCGCACGAGAGCGATGTCATGCGCCGCCCGCCGCGCGCCGTCGACCGGCCCATCGTCACGCGTTTCGGCGTCTGGCGCATCGTCTTCGTCGGCGCGGCGCTGGCGCTCTATACGCTGATCGTTTTCTTCTGGATGAAATCGCAGGGCGCATCCGACCATCTGGCCCGCACGGCCGCCGTCAATGCCATCACGCTCGGCCAGGTGTTTTATCTCTTCAACAGCCGCTACCTCATCGACTCCTCATTGTCCTTCTGCGCCCACAAGGGCAATCCCTACGTCTGGTATGGCGTGGGAACCGTCGTCGTGCTACAGCTTCTCTTTACCTACGCGAGCCCCTTCCAGGCCATTTTCAATACCCAGAACCTGCCCTTGTCGGCCTGGCTTGGCTTGATCGCCGGAGGGATTTTGTTCTTCCTCATCGTGGAGCTCGAAAAACTCCTCATACGATCCCTGCCCGCCTTGCGCGGCGCGGTGATGACCCAGCGGCGAGCGGCGGGCAAGGGCTGAAGCCGCCCAAGCGACGCCGCGCCAGGAACCGGCTAGGGCTTACCGGAACCGGCGATGCGCTCGATGCGCCGTTGCCGTTCGGCAGCGGCCTCGGTTTCGTCGCGGGCCAGCAGGCGGTCGCGGTCGGCGGCGAGCCAGGCGAGCAAGGGGCGTCGCCAGCCTTGTTCGGCCGCCGTGTGGATTGCCAGCGCGTAGGCTTCGTCCGGCAGACGGCCATCGCGCCGCAGCATGGCGGCGGCGAGCAGACGAGCCAGCGGATCGGCGACAGCCGCCAGATCGGCGATCGCGCCGCTTAGTGAGGCCTGTCGCTGGGCGAGCGGCAGTTGCTCGACGGCAAAGCTCTGGCCGGCCAGATAGGCGGCATAGGCATTTTCAGCGGCCCCCGCATCGGCCGCCAAGGGCTGAAAGGCCGGACAATCGGCTGCGGCGAGACTGGCCGCCTGGGCCGCGCAAACGGTCAATTCGACCCGCGCCATCAGCGTCGCGTCGCCGCCGCGCCCGACTTCGCGCCGGGCCAGGGAGAGTTCGCGGCCGGCGGCGCGCTCGTCGCCGCCCAGATAAGCCTCGCGCCAAGCATGGAGCGCGGCGTCGGTTTCCAATAGCCAGCGCGGTGACGAGGGGGCGGCGCAGGCGCTCATCAGGCCGGCTGCGGTAAGCAGAATCAACAGGCGCTTCATGGCAGTTTCAGCTCCCTTTCCCTGGCGAACGGCCATTTCTGATTCAACTGCTCGCTCAGCGCATTGACCCGGCGCAGCGTCGTTTCCACATCATTGCGCAAGGCGTCGAGATCGCTGCTCGCCACGCGGGCGTTGGCGGCGACGGTCTGGGCCTCGCCCAGAATGGCATCGACCTTGCCCAGGCTCGCCCGGGCCTCGGCCAGCAATTTTGCGAGTTCGGCGACCGACATCTGAGCCTGATCGGCCAGGCCGTCGCGCTCGAACAGGCGGGCGTCTGCCTTGGCCAGCAAGGCCTGGACGCGCTCCAGGGCGGCCAGCACCTGACGGGCATTCTGCTCGCCGCCAAGCAAGGCGCTGAGCGCGCCATAGCGGCCATTCAGGGCGGCGCTGAACTGGCTTAGATTATTGAGGCTCATGGACAGGGCCGATTGTTCGGCGGTCAGGCGTTCGAGATTGGCGATCAGTTGCTGGATGCCGATCACCAGTTGCGGCAAGCCGGCCGCCGCATCGCCGATCAGCACGTCGCGGCGCGCGCCGTCGGGGAGCGGCGGATCGTCGAGCATGCCGCTGAAGGCGCGCAGACTCGCGCCGCCGACCACGCCGCGCTCGAGCGTAAATACCGAGGAACTGCGCAGCCAGCGCGCGTCGTTGAGCGGCACCTTGATGTGGAACAGCGCCTTGCCGTCCTCGCCGAGTTCGATGCGGACGACGCGGCCAATGGCGAAACCGGAAAAAGTCAGGTCGCTGCCGATACTGACGCCCTCGGCGCTATCGGCAACCAGGGTCAATTGCTGGTGATGCTCGAACACGCCGCGGGCATTCAGCACGAACAGCACGAAAGCGCCCGCCAGCACGAGGGTCAGCAGCATCAGCGCGGCGGCCTTTTGCGGGCCGTGGGGAATATCCGGCGGAGTGAAGGGCGGCTCGGGGATAGACATGAGGCTTCCTAAAGGCGGGGCAGGATCAGCAGGGCGACTTCGATCAGGAGCAGCAGCGCCAACAGGCGGGCCATCACCCGCATCTGGCGCAATACCGGATCGCCGGAACCGCCCTCGAGGGCGACGGTCGCCGGAGCGAGGCCGACGATGCCGGCAAAAAGCAAGAGCTTGACTGAAAACACCAGGGCCATGGTCGGGTCGAACACCTGGCCGATCAGGCGCGTGTAATTGGCCAGCGCCCACGGATTCACGCCATGCACCACCAGATAGGCGACGGCCAGGGCGCTGATGCCGCCAAGCACGGCCAGCGCCAGCACGGCCCCGGCGCTGCCGACCACAAAGGGCAGCAACTGGCGATAGCCCGGCGGCGGCGCGCCGGGGGGGCGGGCCAGGCGCTGCATGGTGACCGGCGCGAGGCGAAGGGCGACGAACAGCGCCGCGGCGAGCGGCACCAGTTCCAGCACCAGAACGCGCACCACGGCCTCCAGCGCCAGATGCGACAAACCGTAGCTGGCGCTGGTGACGGCGACGATGCGGGTCAGCACGGTCGAAACCAGGACAGAGGCCAGCAGGTAGCTGGGCAATATCTGCCAGGCGCCGAGGCAGAACACGGCGGAGAGGCCGCGCCGGGCCCGGCGGTCGTAACAGGATGGCGACAGGGCGGCCGCCAGGGTCAGAGCGGAAAAAGCCAGAAGCCTGCGCTGCCGCGCCAGCCAGCGCCGGCAACGGCCAAAGAGGCTTGGGCGGAGGGCGGAATCGGCCTGCATCGCGGGACGGTCTAATTGACCCGTTCCAGATTGCGCAGGAAGCTCGCCGCATTCTGGAAGCCGACGATGCGCAGCTCGTCGATCTGGCGTCCGTCGGCCGCGAAAAAGATGATGCCGGGCGGCCCAAACAGCTGGAAGCGGGCGAGCAACGCCTTGTCCTCGGCGCTATTGGCGGTGACGTCGGCCTTGAGCAGTGTGAAGCCCGCCAGCTTGTCCCGCACCGCCGGGTCGGAGAAGGTGTATTTCTCCATTTCCTTGCACGAGACGCACCAGTCGGCATAGAAATCGAGCATCACCGGCCGGTCGGCGGCGGCAATGCGGCGCTCCAGTTCGGCCACGGAACGGACTGGCTCAAAGGCCAGCTTGGCGGGTTCGGCGGCGCTCACGCCAGCGCCAGCGCGCAGGCCGGCCAGGGGTTGCAAGGGATCGCGCCCGCCAGCCAGCGCGCCGATGAGTAGCGCCGCGCCGCAGAGCAGCATGACGATGCCGATGCCTTTCCAGAAGCGCTGGCCGCCGCTTGCGCGCGGCGGCAGCGGATCGAGGGCGTGCAGGTAAATGGCCGGAATGATCAGGAGCAACGCCCAGCCGATCATGCTGACGACTTCCGGCAGCACCGGCGCGAGCAGCCATAGCGCGGTGGCCAGCAAGAGCACGCCGAAGCCCTTTTTGACGCCTTTCATCCATGGCCCGGTCCTGGGCAATAGCGAGCCGCCGGCGACGCCGACAGCGATCAGCGGCGCGCCCATGCCGAGCGCCATAACGAACAGCGCCGTGCCGCCGAACATCGCGTCGCCGGTCTGGCCGATATAGAGCAGCGCGCCGGCGAGCGGCGCGGCGACACAGGGGCCGACGATCAGCGCCGACAAGGCCCCCATCAGAAAGACGCCGATGCCGCGCCCGCCCTGCAAGTGGCCGGATTGCTCCGACAGCCGGCTTTGCAGCGCGCTCGGCATTTGCAGCTCATAGAAGCCGAACATGGACAAGGAAAGCAGCACGAAAATCAGGGCGAAGGCCCCAAGCGCCCAGGCATTTTGCAAGGCCGCCGAAAAAAGGGTGCCGCTCAGACCGGCGGCAACGCCGGCCAGCGCGTAGGTCAGGGCCATGCCGAGCACGTAGATCAGCGACAAGGCAAAGCCCCGGGCGTGCGAAGCCTGTTTTCCCTGACCCGCGATGATGCCGGACAGGATGGGGATCATGGGCAGCACGCAGGGCGTCAGCGCAAGGCCGATGCCGGCGGCGAAAAAGAAGGCGAGGCTGGTCCAGAAACCGGCGTCGCGCAAGGCCGCCGCAATCGCACCGCTCTCGTCGCCAAGATTTTCTTCGGCCGCGAGGCTAGGGGTCGTCGCCGGGTCCGGCAAGGTCAGCTTGAGGGTCTGGGTTTGCGGCGGGGAGCAGACGCCGGCCTCGGCGCAACCCTGAGAGGTCAGCTTGAGAGAGAGGGGCAGCGGCCCGGAAACGCCGCGCTCGACCGGCAGGCGGAGGGTCAGCTTGTCGTAATACACCTCGACCTTGCCGAAGCTGTCGTCGTCCTTTTCCTTGCCCTTGGGGAGCCTGGGCTCGCCGAGTTCTACCGCGTCGCTGTCGGTGGCGAAGCGCAATTTGTCGCGATACAGGTAATAGCCCTTGGCGATGCGATAGACGATCTCGATGGTCTGGCCGTCGAGCGCCCGTGCGCTCGGCTGAAAGGCCACCGCCGGATCAAGAAATTCCTCGCCGCTGGCCGTGAAGGCGAGCAGGGCAAAAAACAGCAGGCACAGACGCCGGATCATGGGCGCGTCTCCTCGGCCAGCCAGTTCAAATAGGCCGGCAGGCCCTGACTGATGGGCAGGGCGATGATTTCCGGCACGGCGTAGGGATGGAGTTCGCGGATGCGCGCTTCGAGCGCCTGATAGCGCTCGCCGGTGGTCTTGATCCAGAGCGGAATTTCGCTCGCCGATTCGACCGCGCCCTGCCAGCGGTAAATGGATTGCACGCGCGGCAAGAGATTGACGCAGGCGGCCAGTTTTTCCTCGACGACGGAGAGCGCGATGGCATTGGCCACGGTCTCGTCGGGGCAATTGGTGATCAGCAACAGCGATTCCATCGGCGGATTCCCGTTTGACTGGAGGAGACGACAGGGCAGCGGGCGCTTAATGCCGCCACGCCCGGACGATGATGTCGCGGATGACGTGCAGCCGGCGATGGAAGAAATGATCGGCCCCCGGCACCACCACCACCGGCAGGTCAAGCGGCCTTGCCCAGTCGAACACATTGGCGAGCGGCACCGTCTCGTCGGCCGCGCCGTGGATGACGATGGTGTCGTGCGGCACCGACTCGGTATCGTACTGGCGGGTGCCTTCGACAAAACCGGCGGCGGTGCCGACCAGCACCAGGCGCTGGGCCGGATGGCCGAGCTCGGCCAAGCGCTTGGCGACGCGCGCCTGGCAGTAAGCGCCGAAGGAGAAACCGGCCAGCACCACCGGCAGGTCGCCGCAGCGGCGCTTGGCCTCGTCGAGCACGACCAGGAGGTCGTCGGTTTCGCCGCGGCCTTCGTCATGCTCCCCGTCGCTTGCGCCGACGCCGCGAAAATTGGGGCGGAAAGCCGCATAGCCCAGACTCACGAAAGTGCGCGCCAGGGTATAGGCGACCTTGTTGGTATTGGCCCCGCCGCCCAGCGGGTGCGGGTGAGCGATCAGCGCAATGCCGCGCGGCGCGTCGGGGCGCTCCATGATCACGTCGAGATGACCGGCCGGGCCGGCGAGCAGCAGTTTTTCTTCCGGGGTGCGCATGGTTCAGATTTTCAAGCGTTCGACAATGCGGCCATTGAGCAGGTGTTCCTGGATGATTTCCTCGACATCGTCGTGGTCGATGAAGCTGTACCAGGTTTCTTCCGGATAGACGACCATCACCGGGCCGCTATCGCAGCGCCCGAGGCAGCCGGCCTTGTTGATGCGGATGGCGCCGCGGCCATTTTTCTTCAAGGCCCCGATGCGGTCCTTGGCATAGGCGAAGGCTTCGGCGCCGCCGATCACATTGCAGCATGGCTCGCTGTCTTCGCGTTGATTGCAGCAAATGAATACGTGGTGGGTGTAGTAACTCATGAATGGGCTCCGTGGGGAATTTCCCATTATAGGGGGACGGCGCGCGGCCAGCAGCAGGAAGGGCAAGACCAGGAAGGGCCAGAGCGTGGCGGCTACCCGGGTCAGGCCGTTGAAATTGAGGAAATGGCCTTGCCGCCAGGTCGCCAGGGCCGTGATGGAGTAGGGATTGGGCGGCGCGAGATTCACCAATAGCGTGCCGGCGGCCAGCGCCAACAAGATCAGAATCAATCGCGGCCTCGCCGGCAGCCAGATGGTCAGGCAGAGCAAGAGGGCGCTGGCGATCAGGCCGTAGCGCGCGCCGGCGGTCAGCCAGGCCAGGGCTTCGCCGGGGCCGATCAGAATGGCCGCGGCCAGGGTGCGCACCGTGAGCCCGAGCACCAGGAACAAGGGCGCGATCAGGCAGGCGGCAAAGAGGCGGGCGCATAGCAGTCGGACGATGAGGCCGATGGCCAGCGCATTCAAGGCGGCGACGCTGGCTTCGATGACAACGAAGCGCTCGGCATCAAAGGGCAGGACGCCGGGCCAGTCGAACCAGTGGCGAAAATCGCCCGCGCCAAACAGCAGGGTTTCTGGCGACAGCGGCACCAGGAGCCACAGCCCGAGCAGGGTCAGCCCCATTTCGGCATGCGGAATCGGGGCCACCAGCCGCTGCTGGAGCGCCGCCAGGCGGACGAAAATGCGCGGCCCGGTCACGAGCGCCAACACCGCGCCAAGGAGGCCGCCGATGGCGTTGCAGACGAAATCGAGATTCGAGGGCACGCGCGACGGCAGCCAGGTCTGCGTCGTTTCCAGGCCAAAACTGATGGCGGCGCAAAGGAGGGCGGCCAGGATGGGCGCGGTATAACGCCAGGGCAGGCGGCTAAACGCCAGCGCCATGAAAAAGCCGAGCGGCAGATAGACCGCGACATTGGCCAGCAAATCAAAGGCGGTCCAGTAACGCGGCCAGGCGGCGCCGAGAAAGACGAAAGGCGAGACGCCCGTGTCGCGCCAGCCGGAAAAAGGGTGCAGGCTGCCGTAGACGATCAGCCCGAGCCAGGCCAGCGCGAGATAACGGGCGAGAAGAATGGGATTGCGGCCATGCTCGGTCATGACTGGATTCTAGTGCGCCGCCCCGCAAAATGGCTGCGCCTGTTCGCCGGGCGTAACGATTTCATGGGCGGGCAGTGACAGGAGGGCGCGCGAGGGACTGGCCGCGATTCTCTCAGCCCCTTCGGCGTCAGCGCGATTTAGTGGCGGTGCGGATGCTGGGCGACGTGATGGGTTTCCGCCGCCGCCCGGTGATGCAGCGCCTGGTGGAAATCCTCCTGCGGCGCTTGGCGGCCAAAGCGCTGCGGCAGCAGTGAACCGGCCAGCATGCCGACGATGCTGACGCCCAGCCCGAACAACTGCGCCGGTATCAGGCTCGCCTCGCCGACCAGGATTTCAACGGCCAGCCAGGCGCTGACGCCGCCGATGAGCGCGCACAAGGCCCCCTGGGTCGTTGCCCGCGACCAGTAAGCGCCAAAAAATAACGGCACGAAGGCGCCGGCCAGGGTGATCTTGTAGGCGCTCTCGACCATCTCGAAAATCGAGGCATTGGTGTTCAGGGCGAAGGTCAGCACGAGGCCTGCGAAACAGACCATGGTGATGCGCATCATGCGCAGCAACTGGCGGTCATTGACCTCGGGAAAGATGTTGCGCAGGATGTTTTCCGAAAAGGACACCGAGGGCGCCAGCAGGGTCGCCGAGGAACAGGCCATGATCGCGGCGAGCGCGGCCCCGAAGAAAACGGCCTGGGCAAAGACCGGGGTGTGCTGCATGACCAGGGTGGGCAGCACCAGTTGCGAATCGGTTTCGATCAGGCCGTTGAACTGCTCGGGATTGAGGAGCGTCGCCGCATAGGCGATGAACATCGGCACGAAGGTGAAACAAAAATATATGCCGCCGCCAAGAATGGAGGCCATGATGGCGACCCGCGCGCTTTTTGCCGAGGTGATGCGCTGGAACACGTCCTGCTGCGGAATCGAGCCCAGCATCATGGTCATCCAGGCGGCGATGAAGGGCAGCCAGTGCGTCCAGTCGCCGCGCGGGAAGAAATCCAGCTTGCCGGCCGCCGCGGCGTGAGACACCACGGTCTCGACGCCGCCCGTCATGCCCGAAACCAGATAGCCGATGAACAACATGCCGCCCATGACCACAGCCATTTGCACGAAATCGAGAATGGCCACCGAGAACATGCCGCCGAAGGTGGTGTAAGTCAGCACAATGAAGGTGCCGAGCACCATGCCCGCTTCCTGGCTGATGGCGCCGTCGGTGACAACCGAGAAAACGAGGCCCAGCGCCTTGATCTGGGCCGACACCCAGCCCAGATAGGAAACCACGATGCACAGCGTGGTCAGAATCTCGACCGTGCGGTTGTAGCGCATGCGGAAAAAGTCGCCCAGGGTCAGCACATTGAGCTTGTAAATCTTGGTGCCGTAGAAAATGCCGGCGATGATCAGGCACATGCTGGCGCCAAAGGGATCGGCAACCACGCCATGCAGGCCGTCCTTCACGAAAGTCGCGGAAACGCCAAAAATGGCCTCGGCCCCGAACCAGGTGGCGAACACCGTGGCGGTGACGATCGGCATCGGCAGGGAACGGCCGGCAACGGCAAAATCCTTGGCATTGTGCACGCGCGTGGCGGCAAACAGGCCAATGGCGATCGATGCGAGCAGATAGAGAGCGACGAACCAGATCAGCATGATGGTGGGACGGCAATGCTGTGCGCCGCTTTTTTCAGGGGCGCACATCAGGGCAAGGGGTTGAAAACGCGGGGATTATACGGTCAAGCCGCGTCAGAACGGGGCATCTCGATGAAAATGCAGGGATTGTCCATTCACCGGGTGTTCAAAACGCAAATCGGTGGCATGCAAACGCAGGCGCTCAGCGTTGTCCAGCGAGCCGCTGCCGTAGAGTTCGTCGCCGATGATGGGATGGCCGAGGGCGGCCAGATGAACCCGTAACTGGTGCGAGCGGCCGGTCACCGGCTCCAGTTCGACCCGGCTGGAGCGACCCGACGGATCGCGCCAGAAGGTGCGAAATCGCGTCAGTGAGCGCTTGCCAATTTCAAAATCGACCTTTTGCCGGGGCCGGTTGGGCCAGTCGCAAATCAGGGGCAGGTCGATTTCGCCTTCATCCAGGGCGAGACAGCCCTCGACTTCGGCGACATAGCGCTTGTCCACTTGCCGTTCGCGAAACAGCCTGGAGAGGGCGCTGTGCATGGCCGGGCCGCGAGCCAGCAATAAGAGGCCCGAGGTCGACATGTCGAGGCGGTGTACCGCCAGCGCATCGGGGAATTGCGCCTGCGCCCGGCTGAGCAGGCAGTCCTGCTTCTCCGCGCCCCGTCCCGGCACGGACAAGAGGCCGGGCGGCTTGTCGACGACCAGCAACGCCTCGTCGGCGAATACCACGGCGAGCCCGGTGTCGGGGGGCGGCACATAGAGGCTCATGCGCCGCTTACAGCCGGACGCGGCAGCGGGCGTCGCGAAAAGGCTGGGGTTCGCGGACCCAGCCTTCGCCCGGCGAGGTCTGCCAGCAGATGCGATTGGGCGCATCGCGGCTGAACCACCAGTACCAGGGCGCGGGGCCGCCAAGCGCGGGCGCTGCCAAGCCGGGGAGGAGCAACAGGATGAGAAGAAGGGGGCGCATGATGAGTCGTATCGAGAATGGGCTTGCCAAGTTTCAAATGCCGGATTACTGTATATGTAAACAGTGGTTATCGGCAATGCTTGCAGAGCAAGGAAAATATTGCCGCCGCTTGCCGGGTTGGGTTACAAAATCCTTTTGCTATCCGCATGGATGCTGCAAAAAGGGCTCTGCCGACTCCACAGCAATTTCTGTTCCATCATTGGCCCCTGTGCCATAATCCGCTCAAATTTTCGAGGACTCCGCATGGACGACAACAAGGCAAAAGCGCTCGCCGCGGCGCTGCAACAGATCGAAAAGCAGTTCGGCAAGGGCTCCATCATGAAAATGGGCGACGCCGAAATCGACGAGGGCATCCAGGTGGTGTCCACCGGCTCGCTGGGCCTTGATATCGCGCTGGGCGTCGGCGGCCTGCCGCGCGGGCGCGTCGTCGAAATCTATGGCCCGGAATCCTCGGGCAAGACCACGCTGTGCTTGCAGGTGGTCGCCGAAATGCAGAAGCTCGGCGGCACCGCGGCCTTCATCGACGCCGAGCACGCGCTCGATCCGCAATATGCGCAGAAACTGGGCGTCAATGTCGGCGAATTGCTGATTTCTCAGCCGGATACCGGCGAGCAGGCGCTGGAAATCGCCGATATGCTGGTGCGCTCCGGCTCGGTCGACATCATCGTCATCGACTCGGTCGCCGCGCTGACCCCGCGCGCCGAAATCGAGGGCGAGATGGGCGACCAGATGGTCGGCCTGCACGCCCGCCTGATGTCCCAGGCCCTCAGGAAGCTGACCGCCAATATCAAGAAAACCAATACCCTGGTCGTCTTTATCAACCAGATCCGGATGAAAATCGGTGTCATGTTCGGCTCGCCGGAAACCACCACCGGCGGCAATGCGCTGAAGTTCTACGCCTCGGTGCGCCTCGACATTCGGCGCATTGGCTCGATCAAGAAGGGCGACGAGGTGATCGGCAGCGAAACCAAGGTCAAGGTGGTCAAGAACAAGGTGTCGCCGCCGTTCCGCGAGGCCATTTTCGACATCCTCTACGGCGAGGGGATCTCGCGCCAGGGCGAGATCATCGAAATGGGCGTCGCCCACAAGCTGGTAGACAAGTCCGGCGCCTGGTACGCCTACAAGGGCGAGAAGATCGGCCAGGGCAAGGACAACGCCCGCGAATTTCTCCGGGCGCATCCCGAAATCGCCGAGGAAATCGAGGCCGGCATCCGCGAGGCCGCCAGCAAGACGGTCATCAAGCCCGTCAAGGCCAAGACCGATGCCTGATGCGCGCGTCCGCGCCCTGCAATTGCTGACCCGGCGCGATTACTGCCGGGCCGAGCTGCGGGCCAGACTGGCCGCCGAGGCCGACTCGGCGGAGCAGGTGGAGGCGGTGCTCGACGCCTTGCAGGGCGAGCGCCTGCTGTCCGATTCGCGCTATGCCGCCCAGCGCGTCGCCGCCCGCGCGACCCGCTACGGCAACGCCCGGCTGCGCCAGGAATTGCGCCAGAAAGGCGTCGCCGACGAGGACATCGCGGCGGCGCTGCCGCAGGGCGGCGACGAGAGCGAACGCTGCCGCGCCGTGTGGGCGCGCAAATTCGGCGCCCTGCCGGGGAGCGCCGTGGAGCGCGCCCGGCAGGCGCGTTTTCTGCAATACCGGGGCTTTTCCGGCGAGGCGATTCGCCGCGTGCTGGCCGGGTTTGGGGAAGTCGAGGAATTCGCGGAATGAGCGCCGCCACCCTGTCGGCCAGCAACCTGCAGAAACGCTACAAGTCGCGCACCGTGGTCGGGGATGTTTCCTTCGCCGTGCGTTCCGGCGAGGTGGTCGGCCTCCTGGGGCCGAACGGCGCCGGCAAGACGACCTGCTTCTACATGATCGTCGGCCTGATCGCCGCCGACGGCGGCGAGGTGCATATCGACGACACCCGCCTGACCCACCTGCCGATGCACGCCCGCGCCCGCCAGGGATTGTCCTATCTGCCGCAGGAAGCCTCGGTTTTCAGGAAGCTCAATGTCGAGGAAAACGTCCGCGCCGTTCTCGAATTGCTGCATCTGCCGGAAGCCGAAACCAACGACCGGCTGGAAGGCCTGCTGGCCGAACTGCACATCGATCACGTTCGCCACATCAATGCCGCGGCGCTGTCCGGCGGCGAGCGGCGGCGGGTGGAAATCGCCCGCGCGCTGGCCACCAATCCGCGCTTCATCCTGCTCGACGAACCCTTTGCCGGCGTGGACCCCATCGCCGTGCTGGAAATCCAGAAAATCATCCGTTTTCTCAAGGAACGCGGCATCGGCGTGCTGATTACCGATCACAACGTCCGCGAAACGCTCGGCATCTGCGACCATGCCTACATCATCAACGAGGGGCATGTGCTGGCCGCTGGACGGCCGGAAGAAATCGTCGATAATGAAAGCGTGCGCAAGGTCTATCTCGGCGAGCATTTCAAGCTCTGACCGACACGAAGCGCCCGACCATTCATGAAGCCGGCACTCCAACTCAAGCTCTCGCAGCATCTCGCGCTGACGCCACAGTTGCAGCAATCGATCAAGCTCTTGCAATTGTCGACCATCGAGATGCAGCAGGAGATCGAACGCTACCTGCTGGAAAATCCGATGCTGGAGCGCGACGACGGCCCGCATGGCGAAAGTTTCGGCGCGGCGCAGCATTTCGACTCGCCCGATCGCGCCGAGCGCGGACAACGGGAGGCCGAGCGCGAGGAAGCCGGCGAGCGCGAAGCGGCGACGCCCGCCGCGCCCGCCGAGGTCGATGACGACCGCTGGAGCTCCGATGCCGGAACCTTCACCGGCGCCGGGCGCGACGAGGATGACGACAGCGACCCGCAGGACATCCACGCCGGAACCGTCAGCCTGCGCGAGCATCTCGGCTGGCAACTGGGCCTGACGCAACTGTCCGGGCGCGACCGGACGCTGGTGCGCTTCCTGATCGAGGCGCTGGACGACGATGGCTACCTGTCGGCCCCGCTGGAGGAATTGCTGGAAATCCTGCCGCCGGAATACGAGGTCGAGATCGAGGAACTGGAAATCGCGCTGCACCATGTCCAGCATTTCGACCCGACCGGCATCGGCGCGCGCAGCCCGCGCGAATGCCTGGCCCTGCAACTGAAGGCGCTGCCGGACGACAGCGTGCGCTCGCTCGCCCTGAGCATCGTCGACAAGCATCTCGAACTGCTGGCGGCCCGCGACTTCGCCCGCATCCGCCGCCTGGCCGGCTGCGGCGACGAGGCGCTGAAGGCGGCGCACCGCCTGATTACCAGCCTCAATCCCCGGCCCGGCGCGGGCTTCGCCCAGAGCGAGGCGCGCTACATCACGCCCGATGTCATCGTCAAGAAACTGAAGGGCAAGTGGACCGCCTACATCAATCCCGACGCCTATCCCCGGCTGCGCATCAACCGCCTCTACGCCGAAATACTCGCCCGCCAGCGCCGGGGCAACGGCAATCTGAGCGGGCAGTTGCAGGAAGCGCGCTGGCTCATCAAGAACGTCCAGCAGCGTTTCGACACCATTTTTCGCGTGGCCCAGGCCATCGTCGATCGCCAGCGCCAGTTCTTCGAGCATGGCGAAGTCGCCATGCGGCCGCTGGTGCTGCGCGAAATCGCCGACGTGCTCGGCCTGCACGAATCGACCGTCTCGCGCGTCACCAGCCAGAAATACATGGCGACGCCGCGCGGCATCTTTGAACTGAAATATTTCTTCGGCAGCCACGTCGCCACCGATACCGGCGGAGCCTGCTCCGCCACCGCCATTCGCGCGCTCATCAAGCAACTGGTCGGCGCCGAGGATGGCAAGAAGCCCTTGTCGGATAGCCAATTATCCGAAATACTAGGCCAGCAGGGAATCGTTGTCGCCCGGCGCACGGTAGCCAAATACCGCGAGTCGCTCAATACCCCGCCGGTCAATTTACGCAAGACCCTGTAGAGAGAGGAGAAAACATGAATTTGCAGATCGCTGGCCACCATATCGAGGTCACGCCGGCATTGCGCGGGTATGTGGAAAACAAGCTCGACCCCGTGGTTCGCCATTTCGACCGGGTCACCGGCGTCAATGTCGTGCTCTCCGTCGAGAAGCTGAAGCAGAAGGCCGAAGTCACCATCCACGTTCCGGGCAAGGACATGCACGTCGCGGAATCCGGCGAGGATCTCTACGCCGCCATTGATGCCATGTTCGACAAGCTCGACCGGCAGGTTCTGAAATACAAGCAGAAGGTTCAGGACCACCATCGCGGCGGCAAGGCCGACCTCCACGCCGTCGACTGACGGCTGAACGAACGGCCGCGGCCCTCGCGCCGCGGCCTTTGCGTTATCTGTACTCCCATGAATCCACTCAGCAATATCCTGTCGCCTGCGCACATCCTTCTCGATCTCGAGGCGGGCAGCAAGAAACGGGTATTCGAGCGCGCCGGCCAGTTGTTCGAAGCACAGCTTGGCCTGGCCCGCTCCGTCATTTTCGATAGCCTGTTCGCCCGCGAGAAACTCGGCTCCACCGGACTCGGCCAGGGCATCGCCATTCCCCACGGGCGCATCAAGGGATTGAAGCGGGCCGCCGGCGCCTTCATCCGCCTCGCCCATCCGGTTCCCTTCGATTCGCCGGACGGCCAGAGCGTCAGCCTGCTGTTCGTGCTGCTGGTGCCGGAGCAGGCCACCGAGGAGCATTTGCAGATCCTGTCCGAACTGGCGCAACGCTTCGCCGACCGCTCCTTCCGCGAGGCGCTGCAGAACGCGCCCGACGCCGCCGCCGCGCTGGCGCTTTTCCAGGCGTGAACGACGGCCGTGCGCCATGTCAGCCTGCTCCAGCTTTATGAGGACAACCGCGAAAAGCTGCTGTTGAGCTGGATGGTCGGCCAGGAAGCCGACCGGCGCATCGAGATCAAGGGGCGCAACAGCTACGGCGCCGATGTGGTCGGCCACATCAACATCATCCACCCGGAACGCCTGCAAGTGCTCGGCCAGGCCGAATTCGACTGGATGGAGCGCATCGGCGAGCGCCGTTTCGGCCGGATGTTCAAGGATCTGCTGGCCGCCCAGCCGCCGGCGGTGATCCTCGCCGACGGCCTGACGCCGTCGCCGCTGCTCCTCGACGCCTGCACCCGCGCCAAGACCCCGCTGATCCTGTCGCCGGAGCCTTGCTCGGCGGTCATCGACCTGCTGCGCATCTATCTGTCCTCGCGCCTGGCCGATGTCGTCAATATGCACGGCGTGTTCATGGACGTTTTCGGCATGGGCGTGCTGATTACCGGCGAATCCGGCGTCGGCAAATCGGAACTGGGGCTTGAACTCATCTCCCGCGGTCACGGGCTGGTCGCCGACGATGTCGTGGAAATGGCGCGCATCGCCCCGGCCACCATCGACGGGCGCTGCCCCGGCATGCTGCGCGATTTTCTCGAAGTGCGCGGCCTCGGCCTCCTCAACATCCGCACCATCTTTGGTGAAACCGCCTCGCGGCGGAAGATGCGCCTCAAGCTGATCGTCCATCTGCAGCGCACGGTCGCCGCCAGCGACGCGCCGCGCCTGCCGCTCGACGCGCAGACCCAGGAAGTGCTCGGCGTGCCGATCCGCAAGGTCGTGATCCCGGTGGCCGCCGGCCGCAACCTGGCGGTGCTGCTGGAAGCCGCCGTGCGCAACACCATCCTGCAAGTGCGCGGCATCGACAGCATGCAGGATTTCGTCGACCGCCAGCGGCGCACGATGATGGACGAGGAGTGATGCGGTTTTTACTGCAAGGCAGCCGGTGCCCATCGTCATTCTGCGCGTAGCGAAGCGTAGTCGCGGAATCCAGACGCTGCATGGATTCCGCGACGGAGCGCGCAATGACGGGCGACCTCGATGATTCGCCGCTTGCAGCGGAAATGGAACTACAGGTGCTCGAAGTCGGCGCCGTCGGCTTCCGGGTCGCTGGCGGAACAGCCGAAGGAGATCCGGCCCATTCCTTCCAGCAGCATTTCCCGGCGGCGGACCAGGGTTTCCTGCTGGCCGGCGATGCTGACGAAGCAGCCGTTGGTGCTGGTGTCGATCAGGTAGTAGCCTTCCCGGCGCTTTTCGATGCGCGCGTGCCGGCGCGAAGCCTTGCGGTCGTCGATGACCAGCTTGTTGCGCAGGTCGCGCCCCAGCGTCAATGCCGGCGTCACGCTGTCGAGCAGCAGGGTCTTGCCGCGGTAGCGCACGCACAGGCGCTCGGCGGCTTGGGGCATGACCGACGGCGGCGAGTTGTCGTTCGTTTCCTGCGTCGTCCAGTGCACATTGAACAGCGCCAGGTCTTCGCCCTGTTCGGGGATGGTCAGGCCCGGCAGCGGTTGCAGGCCGGCCGCGTTTTCCGGCGGCAGTTCGCCGGCCAGCCTGGCGCTGCACAGTATCTGGTCGCGCCGGGCGATGCCGGCGATGCGGGCGGCGTTGGTGACGACCTCGCCGCTCAGTTTGTCGCCATCCTCGGTGACCACGCCGGCGTGGAGTCCGATGCGGATGGTCAGTTTGTGACCGGATACCGGCGGCAGGTCGGCGATCCGCTGCTGCATGTCGATGGCGGCCTGGCAGGCCATCTCGGCGGATTCAAAGGCGGCCAGCATTTCATCGCCGACGACCTGCATGATGCGTCCGTTGTGGCCCGTGACCGAACGCTTCATGCGTTTCAGGCAGCGTTCCACGGCGTGCGTCGCCTCGGCGGTTCCAAGTCGCTCGAACAAGCCGGTACTGCCGGATACATCGGCAAGCATCACAATCATTGCGCGTTCGTGGGCAGGCATCGATAGATGGAAAACAAGAAATTCGATAAATGGTGATTCTATACGAGAGGACTCATTCCGACACCTTGCGCAATTAGGTCATTCGTATGGCGGAATAGTCAATCGGTATGGAGCCGGTCATCGCCAGTGCCGGGGGGTCGAAGGCCATGTCGCCCTCCTCCACCGGCGTGCCGACGGTCAGTCCGGCGAAGTCGAACAGCGCCGGGTCGGCCAGGTGTGACGGCACGATGTTCTGCATCGCCGTGAACACCGCCTCGCTGCGGCCGGGGTAGCGTTTGTCCCAGTCCTGCATCATTTCGCGGATTTTCTGGCGTTGCAGGTTGCTCTGCGAGCCGCACAGGTTGCAGGGGATCAGCGGGAATTCCATGCCGCGGGCAAATTTGGCGATATCGGCTTCCGAGCAATAGGCCAAAGGGCGTATCACGACATGCGCGCCGTCATCGGTGACCAGTTTCGGCGGCATGGCTTTGAGCTTGCCGCCGAACAGCATGTTCAGGAACAGCGTATGCACCATGTCGTCGCGGTGATGCCCCAGCGCGATCTTGTTGGCGCCCAGTTCCTTGGCGGTGCGGTAGATGATGCCCCGGCGCAGGCGCGAGCACAGCGAGCAGGTGGTCTTGCCCGCCGGCACCTTTTCCTTGACCAGCGAATAGGTGTCGGCCTCGACGATGCGGAATTCGACGCCGACCGATGCGAAATAGCGCGGCAGAACGTCGGCCGGGAAACCCGGCTGCTTCTGGTCGAGATTCATCGCCACCAGGCGAAAGCGGATCGGCGCGCGCTGCTGCAGGGCTTGCAGCACCGTCAGCAGGGTGTACGAATCCTTGCCGCCGGAGCAGCAGACCAGCACGGTGTCGCCGTCCTCGATCATGTTGTAGTCGCCGATGGCCTTGCCGGCGCGGCTTTCGAGATATTTGCGAAGTTTCTGGAGATTGTTCGAGACAGTCATGAGGCGGGGCGGGTTGTTGGGCCGGCCCGGATGGTATCACCCGCATGGCGGAACAGCGGTTTTTGACCCGATTCGCGGCGTTTTCGCGTCTACCTCCAGGCAAGCCCCTTTTTTCATCCCGACCCTCTGGAGGATCTCATGAATTCCGCACTTTACCGCCCCGGCCTGGCCGCCCTCTGTCTGCTCGCCTTTCTCGCCGCCTTCCCCGCCCTGGCGGACGCTGCCGCGCGGCGGGTGGAAGTCGCCTTCGTCCTCGACACCACGGGGTCGATGGCCGGCCTGATCGACGGCGCCAAGCGAAAGATCTGGTCCATCGCCAACGCCATCGTCGATCAGTACCCGGATGCGGAAATCCGCTTCGGCCTCGTCGGCTACCGGGATATCGGCGATGAATACGTCACCAGGGAATATCCGCTGAGCGCGGACATCCAGCACATCTACGCCAAGCTGCTGGCCTTCCGGGCCGACGGCGGCGGCGACACCCCGGAATCGGTCAACGAGGCGCTGGACGTGGCCGTGACCAGGCTGGGCTGGAGCGACAAAAACCAGATCAAGGCCGACCGCATCCTGTTCCTGGTCGGCGACGCCCCGCCCCACATGGATTACAAGCAGGATCGCAAATATCCCGAAATCATCGCCGAGGCCGTGCAGAAAGGCATCGTCGTCAACGCCGTGCAGGCGGGCGGCGACCCCGCCACCCGGCAAATCTGGCGGGAAATGGCCGTCCTGGGCAGGGGCGAATACCTGGCCATTCCGCAGGATGGCGGCCGGGTCGCGGTGATCGTCACGCCCTACGACGACGAGATACTCATCATCCAGCGCAAGCTCAACCTGACCCTCATCCCTTACGGTTCCTCGGCGCGGCAGCGCGAAGTCGAAAGCCGGGCCGGTCTGGCTGCCGCCGCCCCCGCGCCGGTGGCGGCGGACATGGCCGCCTTCGTCAGCAAGTCCCGCAAAGGCGAAGCCGTGGTCACCGGCGACGGCGATCTAGTGGCCGACGTGGGGGAAGGGCGCAAAAAACTCGCCGAACTGCCGAAAACGGAATTGCCGGAAGCCATGCAAAACATGTCGGCGGCCGAACAGGCGGCCTATCTGGAGGCCAAGGCGAGCGAGCGCAAGGAACTGGCGCGGCAACTGGAGGCGTTGGTCGCCAGGCGCGACGCCTACATCCTCGAACAGGAAAAGGCCGCCCCGCCCTCCTCCTCGGCCGGATCTTTCGACGCCAGCGTCAAGGAAGCTCTGAAAAAACAGATGAAGTAGACGCGGCGGCATTGGGCAAGGCCCTCCCCGGCGGCTGCGATAAAATGTGCCGATGCCATTCCCCGCCGCCGCCACCGACGAAGCCCTGCTCGCGCATTACCGCGATGGCGACGAGGAAGCGTTCGCGGAACTCTATCGCCGTCATCGCGGCGGGCTTTACCGCTTCATTCATGGCCTGTGCTCCAGCGCGGCGCACGCCGACGAGATTTTTCAGGAAACCTGGCTGGCGCTGATCCGCAGCGACGCCATGCCCGACGGCCGCGCCCGCTTCAAGACCTGGCTCTACCAGATCGCCCGCCACCGGCTGATCGACCAGTGGCGGCGCGACGACGGGGCCGCCACCGAAATGTTCGACGAAACCGCCTACCCGCCGCAGGACGCCGCCGCCGACAGCGCGCCGGAAACGCTGGCGCTGCGCGCCGAGCAGTTGCGGCACATCGCCGACGCGCTGCAAACCCTGCCCCTGGAGCAGCGCGAAGTCTTCCTGCTGCGCGCGCATGGCGACATGGAACTTGGCGAAATCGCCGCGCTGACCGGCATCCCGCTCGAAGCGGCGAAAAGCCGCTACCGTTACGCGCTCGCCAAGCTGCGCCAGCGCCTGCATGCGCTGGCGCCCGCCGAAACCGAAGTGAAAGCGATGCCATGAAGCCGTCCGTCCATCCGCCCTCGCCCGGCAGCGAGCAGTCCTTGCTGCAAGCCGCCCGCGACATGGACCAGCCCGCTCCCGCTCCGGCGCTGGACGCCGCCATTCTCGACGCTGCCGCCCGGCGCGCGGCGCAAATCCGCGCGGCGCG
>CAZFHE010000301.1:0-1974 GCA_964518615.1 uncultured Dechloromonas sp.
CGGCTCGCCGCCCACTTCGCTCGTGATGTCTTTGGTTTCGTGCCGCAATACCGTTCCGTCATCGCATTGCAAGCAATAACGGGGGTTACGGGCAGGGAGTTGAGTTTTCATGTCATAGCTCCTTGAACTGGATCACCACCGCGCCATCTTGCAGGGTGAGCTTGATATAGGCCCTGCGGCCATTCGGACAAAGGGCGTGATACACGTCTTGCCACACCCGATGGTCGGCGCGGGTCGTCATGCTCTTGTAGAACTTGCTGCTGGAGAGCGTCAGAACAACGCCGACCGCTTCATTTTGCGAAATCTTCAGCGCATCCGCGCCGCGTTTGGCGGCGAAGGTGAAGGCGTCCATGCCATGCTCGGCGACGATGGTCTTGATCGCGTTCAGCGGATAGTGCGGCTTGTGCTTTTCCATGTCGCCGATTATACGGAATCCGTGTATTTTTTCAAGCGGCTTAGGCGACGCACTCCGCCGTTCCACGGCCTCGCCGCCGATGACCGTACCGGCGTTCGCGTCGTCACTGAGCCCCACATCGCTTCCTCCTTCTGACCCGGCTTGATCGGGCCGCGGGGGTATTGTGCCAGAAAAGTTAGCCAATGCCTATTGACACGAAATAAGGCAATGGCTAATCTTCACTCACCGCACAACGAACCGAGAGCATAGAAATGACCGACCAGCAACTCGCCGAATGGGAAGCCGCCGCAGAAGCCGAGCGCCGCGCCGAGCAGAAGGCGCGCATGGCGCAGGCCATGAAGGCGGTCGCCGAAGCGGCCACGTTCGATACCTCCAAGGTGGCCGCCTACCGGCTCACCGGCAAGCGGTAAATCCAAGCCCGAACACCGGCACCTGGCCGTTGCCAATGCAGCCGCAAATAGGCGGTGAGCAGCGAAACACAGGGGGCTTGGATTTGCAGCACAGGCCGCCGTCACTGACACGACGGCATCAAGGCGGGAAAAGCCTGACTACCGGGAGAGCACGGCGGCCCACTCAAGGCGAAAGCATGAGCGCTGTAGGGCAAGCGGAGAAAGCGCGTTACTCCGACGAAACACGCAGTACCGCGGGACTTTTTGGAGACGAGCATGTGTGCCAGCCATCCGCTTCGCCAATTCACTGTCAAGGTCAAATCCGGCGCCACGTCGGAAGAAATCACCGTTCTGGCGGCCAGGAGCGGCGACGCCCTGGCCATCGCCTCGCGGGCGTTTGCCGACGAGGACTGCGCCGCGCCGCCCTGCGGAATCGGCCTGTACGCCCGCCCGCTCACTCTGCTGGAGGCCGCATGATGAAAAAGATTCGCGCCATCACGAAATTCATCGGCGACTACCGCTTTTATCGCCGCCGCGGCGAGAGCGTGCGCAACGCCTGGCGTCTGGCCCACCTGACCATCTGACGGAGCGACGCATGAACGCCCCCGACCGCATCACGGCCGAACCGCTGGCCGTTATCCGCGCCAGTTCCTGGCCCTCGCTCTTCGACTGCGCCCACCGCTGGTATTTCCAGAACATCGTCGGCTTGCGCATGCCGTCATCGGGCAATGCCGCGCTCGGCACCGCGATTCACGCCGGCACCGCCGCTTTCGACGCCGCCCGCCTCTCTGGCGAGCCGGTCGATGTCGTGACCGCCGTTGATACCGCCCGCGCCGCCTTGCAGAACCCGGAGCAGGACGTGGCATGGGATGACAACCTGACGCCGGTCGAGGCTGAACAGAGATACGATAAATCAGGGGTGGGAAACGCGATAATTGCGGTAAACAGCGGGACACTATGCGAAATTTTGGGACGGCGAATGCAAATAATTTGCACAGAGTGAAAATCCAGATCAGCGGGCATAAACCAACTTGAGGAAGTGTTCGGCATGCCTGATCAACTCAGCAGGCGCACTCGTTTGATTCATGGACGCGGCGACTTCCAGGCACCGCAATCTGGCTTCAACGGGCGACAAGGCAACGTTCTCGTACTGCTCGGACATCACGCTTA
>CAZFHE010000302.1:0-1982 GCA_964518615.1 uncultured Dechloromonas sp.
AAGGCCAGGAAAGCTGGGAGCAAATCAAGGCCGATGTCGCCCAATTCGCCGACGCAGAAGGCCGCCGGCCGCGCATCATGATCGCCAAGCTCGGCCAGGATGGTCATGACCGGGGCGCCAAGGTCGTCGCCACGGCCTATGCCGATCTCGGCTTCGACATCGACATGGGGCCGCTGTTCCAGACCCCGGAAGAGGCCGCCCGTCAGGCCATCGAGAACGACGTGCATGCCATTGGCTGCTCGTCGCTGGCCGCCGGTCACAAGACCCTGGTGCCGCAATTGATAGCGGCGCTGAAGGCCCAGGGCGCCGACGACATCATCGTATTCGCGGGCGGCGTCATTCCGGCCCAGGATTACGACGCGCTGTTTGGCGCGGGCGCCAGGGCCGTGTTTGGCCCCGGCACCCGCATCGAGGATTCGGCCCGCAAGGTGCTCGAAGAAATCAAGAAGGCGCGCGCCTAAGGCCGGGATCGGATGAAGCGGGACGAAGCGCTCGTGCGCGCCCATCTGCTGTCCGATGCCGACCGGCAATTGGCCGACGGCGTGCTGGCCGGCCAGCGGCGTTCGCTGGCCAAGGCCATCACGCTGATCGAATCGACGCGAGCCGACCACCAGCAGCGGGCGCAGCAGTTGCTGACCTCGCTGTTGCCGCGAACCGGCAAGGCCATTCGCATCGGCATTTCCGGCGTGCCGGGGGCGGGCAAGTCCACCTTCATCGAAGCGCTCGGCGTCTGGCTGATCGAACAGGGCAAGAAGCTGGCCGTGCTGGCCGTCGACCCCTCGTCCTCGCTGACCGGCGGCTCCATCCTCGGCGACAAGACGCGCATGGAAGAGCTTTCCCAGCGCGAGGAAGCCTTCATCCGCCCCAGCCCCTCGGCGGGCTCGCTGGGCGGCGTCGCCGAGAAAACGCGCGAAGCCATGCTCTTGTGCGAGGCCGCCGGCTACGACGTGATCATCATCGAGACGGTGGGCGTCGGCCAGTCGGAAACGACGGTGGCGGGCATGGTCGATATGTTCTGCCTCCTGCAATTGCCCAATGCCGGCGACGATCTTCAGGCCATCAAGAAGGGCATCGTCGAAATCGCCGACATGGTGGTCATCAACAAGGCCGACATCGACCCCCGGGCGACGGCCGTGGTTCGCGCCCAGTGGAAGAATGCGCTGCATCTCTTGCGCCCGGCCTCACCCAACTGGGCGCCGCCGGTGATCGCGCTGTCGGCGCTGCAAAAAGAAGGGATTGCCGAATTCTGGGATCAGGTCGAAAAATACCAAGCGGCCCTGAAACCCACCGGCGAACTCGCCGCCAAGCGCCAGCATCAGGCCCTGGCCTGGATGTGGCAATTGATTGATTCCGGCCTGCACCAGCATTTCCGCCGCCATCCGCGCGTCCAGGAAAATCTGCCGGCCTTTATCCGTTCCGTCGAGGAAGGGCGCACGACGCCCGCCACCGCCGCGCATGCCTTGCTCGACTATTTGAAGCACTGACGAATTATTACCCGACCCACTTAGGGAGTTTTTTATGCACGACATCATCCGCAAGCTGGAAAAAAAGCGTGAACAGGCCCGCCTCGGCGGTGGCCAGAAGCGTATTGAAAGCCAGCACAAAAAGGGCAAGCTCAGTGCCCGCGAGCGCATCGAACTGTTGCTCGACCCCGAATCCTTCGAGGAATGGGATCTGTTCAAGGAGCACCGATGCGTCGATTTCGGCATGGACCAGGCCGAAAAAACGCCGGGCGATGGCGTCGTGGTCGGCTATGGCACCATCAACGGCCGTCTGGTCTTTGTCTTCTCGCAGGATTTCACGGTCTTCGGCGGCTCGCTGTCCGAAACACACGCCGAGAAAATCTGCAAGGTCATGGATCATGCGATGAAGGTCGGCGCGCCGGTGATCGGCCTCAACGACTCGGGCGGCGCCCGTATCCAGGAAGGCGTCGCCTCGCTGGGCGGCTATGCCGACGTGTTCCAGCGCAATGTGATGGCCTC
>CAZFHE010000303.1:0-6931 GCA_964518615.1 uncultured Dechloromonas sp.
GCGCGAGGCATGTGCCGCTCGATGTAGTAGTCGAAGTCGAAGCGTGCGCCTGGACTGTTTGGATAAAGGATGCTGATTTTGACCATGATGAAAGTTTCTCCTGTGCGGCCTATGTGGAAGCCTGACTATCGAGCTATTCACCCGGCAATTACGGATTGAGATGATTTCCTGTAGGGGCACGGCATGCCGTGCCCCTACAGTGCAACCCTTAATCGCCGGCTCTATAAGCAATGTGGAGTGAACGCTGACTGAACGGGAAGTTCTACGACGCGGGCGCTGACCAACCAGCAAGCGCTATCTTGCCAATGGCTTGCCCGCTTTCTAACAGCGCATGAGCCTTACGCAGATTTTCTGCATTGATCGTCCCCAAAGACTGGATGCGGGTCGTCATGATTTTCCTTTTCAGAGCAAGCTGAGAAACGGTGCGAAGAATTACCTGTTGTTGGATGATGTCAGCAGTTTCCAGCAAAGAGCGCGTGAACATGAGCTCCCAATGAATCGACAAGCTCTTCAGTTTGAGCGAAACGATGTCGAGCGATTTGGGATCGTCGATGAGCGCGATACGACCTTGGGGCGCAATCAGCTCCACGATCTCAGAGAGATAACTGTCAGTGTGGGTGGTGGAGAACACGAAGGCCGGAGCGCCCAAGCCCAGGGCTTTGACCTGTGCAGCCAGCGGCTGGCGGTGGTCAATGACATGATGTGCGCCCAGTTTTTTCACCCATGCCACGGTTTCAGGGCGTGAGGCCGTGGCGATTATCGTCAGATCCGTCAAAGCCCGAGCCAGTTGGATGGTCATGGAACCCACCCCGCCCGCGCCGCCGATCACAACGAGGGCGTTGGCTGCGCCTGCCACGGGTTGTTCAACCCGCAGGCGGTCGAACAGGGTTTCCCAGGCCGTGAGCGAGGTCAGTGGTAGCGCCGCTGCGTCCTCGTCGTTGAGCGTGGCGGGCGCATGGGCGGCGATACGCGCATCCACCGCCTGCCATTGGGCGTAGCAGCCTGGACGGTCAATCGCGCCCGCATAAAACACCCGGTCGCCAATCTCGAAACCAGTGACGCGGGCGCCAAGCGCGCGCACGCTGCCCACAGCATCCCAGCCGAGGATGCGCCAAGTTCCGGTAGCGGGGCGAGCGGATGCTCGAACCTTGATATCTACTGGGTTGACAGCGATAGCCTGCACCTCGACCAGTAAATCCTGCTCGCCATACTCAGGCATGGGCAGTTCCAGATCAATCAGGGATTCGGGATTGGATACAGGCAAGGGGCGATTGAAGACAACGGCTTTCATGGCGTACTCCATTCAGTGATAAGCAACACTATTTTTGCCTCTATTGCCGATTCATGAAAGTACGCACATAATTTGTATATAGTGTCTAAAAAGGTACTGTCATGGCTCGCATTCCCCACAAAACCTTCACCTGTACTCTGGGCTGCACGGTCGAGGCCACACTCAACCTGATTGGCGGCAAGTGGAAAGGCGTCATCCTCTACCGCCTGCTCGTCGAAGAGGTGCTGCGCTTCAACGAATTGCGCCGCCTGCTACCCAACATTACGCAGCGTATGCTGACCAACCAGCTTCGGGAACTGGAGAGCGACAAACTCATTGCTCGCAAGGTCTACCCAGAGGTTCCGCCCAAGGTGGAGTACCGGCTGACAGACTACGGCCAGACGCTGGCGCCGGTCATTCATGCGTTAAAGGCATGGGGGGATGTTCATGTCGCAGGCAGGCAGCGTTGAGACATGGCATCACATTCCAGCCATCTAGCGGTTGCGCGCTCAGATGGTCAATTTCATCACGTGACGCGCCCACACTTTGCGCAACGCAATGGGAGCCTTCGAATTGATTTTCTCCGGCGCAGCAAAAGCCAAGCGTCCCGGCATAAAGCTGTTGGCGTCGCTCGTCAGGATCGCCGCGCTGGCCTATGTCGGCCTGACCCTGTTGTTGTTTTTCACGCAAGCGCGCTACATCTACCAGACGGAAGTCGGGCGGGACATCACAAGCACGCCGCAAGACGCCAACTTGGCCTACGAAGAAGTATGGCTGGATGCCGCGCCCGGCGTGACGCTGCACGCCTGGTTCCTGCCTCACCCCGCAGCCAGGGGAACCGTGCTGTTTTTTCACGGCAACGCGGGCAGCATCGCGCGGCTTGACTGGCTGCGCCTGTTTCATGACCTCGGTTACGCCACTTTCATCGTCGACTATCGCGGTTTTGGCCGCAGCACGGGCCAGCCTGACGAACAGGGCACTTACGACGATGCCAGCGCCGCCTGGCGGTACCTGACGACAACGCGCGGCATCGCGGCGCATGATGTAGTAATCGTCGGCGAATCGCTCGGCGGCGCAGTTGCCGCCGAACTGGCGACGCGCGTTTCCCCGCGCGCGCTGGTACTGCAATCGACCTTCACCTCCATCCCCGATCTGGCCGCCGACATCTACCCCTGGCTACCGGTGCGCTGGATCAGCCGCTTTAGCTACGACACCGGTTCGCGCATCGCGCAGGTATCAGCGCCGGTACTGGTCGCGCACAGCCCTGATGATGATCTGATTCCCTTTCGGCACGGCCAGACGCTCCAGGCGCGGGCGAACGAGCCCAAACGCTTCATCGCGCTGGCGGGCGGCCATAACGAGGGTTTTCTCTTCGCGCGCCCGGAGTGGAGCTTGGCGCTGGATGCCTTCCTGCGCAGCACGGAACGGCATTAGCCGCGCTCACTGCTCCCGCACATGCTGGTGGAACCAGTCGGCCAGTTGCTCTTCCGATAGCTCGCCCGCGGCCAGCGCGAGGACGGTATTGATGGCGTCCTCGGACGCGAAAACGATGGTCACGCCATTCAGCGCCAGGAAAAGGCGGGCCAGCACCCAGGCCGTACGCTTGTTGCCATCCGCGAACGGGTGATTGCGCGCGACGCCAAAGGCATAGGCGGCGGCAAGCGCGCAACGATCGTCTTCGCCGTAATTCCATCGGTTGACCGGACGGGCGAGGGCGGAATCCAGCATTTCGATGGAGCGCACGCCCATCATGCCGCCATGCTCGGCCAACTGGCGATCATGAATCGCCGCCGCATCGGCAAGGTCGAGCCAACCCGGCTCGATCCGGTCGATCTGTAGCATGAGCCGCCGCTATTTGGCGAGGACGCGAAGAATGTCGCGGTCTTCGCGCATGATCTGTTCGGCCAATTCCATCTTGGCGGCGAATCCGGGATTGATGGCGGTCAGGCGCAAGCCATCGGGCGACTCGGTGGCATAAAGGCTGTCACCCGGCCCGACGCGCAGCCGCGCCAACAGCTCCTTGGGCAGGATGACGCCAGCGCTGTTGCCAATTTTGGTCACTTTGAGAGCGATGTTCATACGGGGATTATAACGCCCAAAGCCGTTTTCATCCGATGATTCCCTCGGTGGCGCTGCTCGAATGGTCGCAATACCGTGGCGCGGCAGATCGGCCTTACTTGCGTTTCAGAAAGAAGGTGAAAACGCGGCCTTCTTCCTGCTGGCCGATCAACTCGTTGCCGGTTTGCTTCGCGAAAGCCGGAAAATCCTTCTGCGCCCCCGGATCGGTGGCTTGCACGCGCAGCACCTGGCCGGATTCCATGTCGGCCAGCGCTTTCTTGGTGCGCAGGATGGGGAGCGGGCAATTCAGTCCCTTGACGTCGAGATCGCGATCAAATTGCATGGTATCGGGTTCCGGGATCAGGCCGGGTTGGGCGAGAACTGGTCGGCAACCGCCCACCAGCGCTTGCCTTCCTTGACGAAGAAAAACATGTCTCTGCCTCCCAGGTTGATGGTCTTGCCGCCCAAGTCGAAGGACATGTCGAAGCAATAGGCGACCACGGCCGAGTCGCCGTAGACGTGAATGACGGGATCGATTTCTTCCCAGCGATGGATGCAGGCCGCATGGCAAAAGCCCTTCCATCCGGCGATGCACGCGGCCCCGCCATCCAGACGTTTGCGCTCCGTCGGGGTGATGGCCACCATGTCGCGGTGAAAGAAATTGGCCAGCGCATCCGGGTCGCCCTTTGTCCACGCATCATTCATCGCGCGGACGGTTTCCCAGATTTCCTGTTTGATCGGATCGGCAAAGGAAAGCATCACGACTCCCTGGCGTGGCATCAGTGGGAAGGAGGCAGGCTCAATGGCGGCCTTCCTTCAATTCTTCCAGGCGCTGGCGCTTCATTTCGCGCAAGCGGGCGTCGATGGCCGACATCACGTAGAAATCGGCATCGCCGGCCTTCTGCGCCAGTTCCAATTGCTCGATGGCGGCCGCCGTCTGGCCTTGCAGCGAAAAAACCTCGGCCAGCGCCTGATGCTGCTGCGCTTCCTGACCGAGACCGGCGTGGCTGGCCGCCCTCACCCGGTTGAAGCGGATTGAATCGGACTGCCACTGCAATTCGGCATTGGCAAAGCGCAGCGCCTCGTCGAAGCGGCGGCTTGCCAGCAGCGCCTGGGCATAACCGTCGAGCAAGCCCTGATGTCGCGGCGAACGCTGGATCGCCTGACGATAGATCGCGAGGCCGCCGGCATCGCCACGGGCGAGGCGGATATCGGCATACAGGCGCTCGATCATCGGCTCCGCCGTTTTTACGCCGCGCGCCTTCTGGATTTGCTGTTCGGCCGACGCCCAGTCTCGGGCGCGGAACAAGGCGTAGGCGAGGCCATAGCGCGTGGCTTCTTCGGACGCGAATTTGCGCTCGTCGAGCAGGCGTTTGAAATGGCTCGCCGCTTCCGCCGGCGCGCCCTGCATGGCCCGCAGCTTGGCCCGAACCAGTTGGAATTCGATGCTGTCCGGCACCTGCCGGTAATGCACCCCGCCCTCGCGGTTCTGCATGTCGCTCAAGCGCTCGCCGGTCAGCGGGTGGGTGCGCAGGTAGGCGGTGGCGTTGTTCTCGTAGAGCCTTGTTGCTTGTTGCAGGCTGCCGAAAAAGGCCGCCATGCCGCGCACGTCATAATCGGCCTTGCGCAGGATATCGAAGCCCAGCCGGTCGGCCTCGCGTTCAAAATCCCGCGAGAAAGCCAGTTGCGCGGAAAGCGCCCCGGCCTGGGTGGCGGCGATCGCCCCCCCCGCCGCCTGCGAATTGGAACGCGCCGCCAGGAGCGCCAGACCCATCGCCAGCATCGAGGCCATGCTCACCTGCCTGGACTGGAAAACCTGGCGGGCAATGTGGCGCTGGGTGACGTGGGCGATTTCGTGCGCCATCACGCCCGCCAGTTCCGATTCGGTCTGGGCGCTCAGGATCAGGCCGCTATGCACGCCGATATAGCCGCCGGGCATCGCAAAGGCGTTGATGCTCGGATCGGAGATGGCGAAAAAGAAAAAACCCAGGCCCGGATCGTCGCTGGCGGCAACCAGCTTGCCGCCGAGCGTATTGAGATAGCCCTCGATATCGGAATCATCGAGATAGGCCGGCTCGCGCAGGCGAATTTCGTTCATGATCTGCCGCCCGATCCGCTTTTCCATCAGCGGCGACAATTCATTGCTGGCAACATCGCCAAGCTCGGGCAATTCGTCGGCGCGTAGCGGATGCAGCGCCAGCGCGCAGGCGAGGATGGCGGCGGTCAGACGGCGGCTCAGGGTCATGGGTGCTATGATAGCCCACCTCCCCGCCATCCCATGCGGCCAACGCAAAGCCCGAAAACCCGTGACACCCGCGAATCTCACCCATTTCGACAGCGCCGGCCAAGCCCATATGGTCGATGTCGGCGGCAAGAACGAAACGGCGCGCAGCGCCCGCGCCGCCGGCAGCATTTTCATGAAACCGGAAACCCTCGCGCTGATTCGCGAGGGCTCGGCAAAAAAGGGCGATGTGCTGGGCATCGCCCGTATCGCGGCAATCCAGGCCGCGAAACGAAGCGGCGAGCTGATCCCCCTGTGCCACCCCATTGCCCTGACCCGGGTCGCCGCCGAGTTTTCAATCGACGAGAGAAGCCACGCGGTACATTGCGAGGTCACCGCCGAATGCGTCGGCCGGACCGGCGTCGAGATGGAAGCGCTGACCGCCGTCTCGCTCGGCCTCTTGACCATCTACGACATGTGTAAGGCGGTCGATCGCGGCATGCGCATCGACAACATCCGCCTCGTCGAAAAACAAGGCGGCAAGTCGGGACACTGGATCGCCCCCTGAAACAAAAAAGCCCGTCCGCGATGGACGGGCTTTTGTCTGGCGACAGCCAGCGCTCAAGCGCGCTGGATGTTGGAAGCCTGCTTGCCCTTGGGGCCCTGCACGACTTCGAAGGAAACCTTTTCGCCCTCCTTCAGGGTCTTGAAGCCATTCATGTTGATCGCGGAGAAGTGAGCGAACAAATCCTCGCTGCCATCATCCGGCGTAATGAAGCCAAAACCTTTGGAATCATTGAACCATTTCACAGTACCGATTGCCATTTTTGGAAAACTTTCTTACAAAAAACGAACAAATTTCCGGGTCACCCCGACTCCCTGTTTGTGCCCAACTGCCGGTCCATGCAGCAACCTTGATGCAGCAAGAGGACAAACACGGTTGCTTTTACGCCAGTTGAATTATGTCGTCAACAAGTATCTCAGGCGGCGAGCGCTGAACCGAACTGGCATTATAATTGCTTGATGCCGCTGGACTCCCCATTCATTCGGGTTGCCAATCGGGCATGACTGTATAGAATCGGACGCATGGCAACGAAAATTCAGGAAGGCGGACAACTGGAGGCCCAAGGCACGAAGCTGGAGCCGCCCAAGATGTACCAGGTTGTATTGCTGAACGACGACTTCACCCCGATGGATTTTGTCATCGCGGTTTTGCAACGTTTTTTTTCTCTGGATACGGAACAAGCGACGCGGATCATGCTCAAAGTGCATCACGAAGGCCGGGGCGTTTGCGGGGTCTTCCCGCGCGACATCGCGGCCACCAAGGTGGAGCAGGTGAGCGCCTTTGCCCGCCGGCATCAGCACCCGCTCGCCTGCGTCAT
>CAZFHE010000304.1:0-4129 GCA_964518615.1 uncultured Dechloromonas sp.
TTCCCCTCTCCCGCTTGCGGGAGAGGGTGGCCGAAGGCCGGGAGAGGGTAAGCGGCGCATCCATGCCAGCAGCGCCAATTTGGCACGTTGCCCTCTCCCCCGGCCCCTCTCCCGCAAGCGGGCGAGGGGTGCAAGGATCAAAACCGCTCTAACGCGCGGGAACGATCCAGGCCTGCAATTTCTTGCCCTCGTCTTCCCACGGATAGCGTTTCTCGCTCACCTGGGGCGTTGCGGCGGCGAGGCTGGGGGGGAGTTCATCGCGGTATTTGCCGTAAATCAGCACCAGCTTTTGTCGCGGTCCCGGTTCCGCATAGTCAAGCAAGGACTCGGGATCTCTGAGGATGGGAACCGGTACCGGCAAATCGCCGTAGAACAGCAAGCGCCCTCCCGGCTTTTCGCGGTAAGCCGCGACATCGGTATCGGGATGCGCGCGCCGCAAGGCGGCCACCTCCCGCCCGAAATCCGCCGTGGTGCGAAAACCGTCGATCACGGGTTGCTGCAGGATAAAGAAGCTGCCGCACAGCATCGCCGCGCCGGCCATAGCGGCGCGCAGGCTTTTGGCTTCTGGCTGCCCGCGCGCCCCGGCTATCGCCATGGCGGCCAGCGCGAGGATGGCCGGCAGGGTCGTCGCCATCAGGATGTCTTGCAGCGACGCCACGCCAGCGAGATGCTCCACTTTCGGCCACAGGGCGATCAAGGGAGAGAGCAGCAACAGGCTCGCGACTAGGGCCATCAGCGCGACGGTATAGCGCAATACCCGGATTCCCGCGCCCGCCTGGAGATAGGCCCCCATCAGCAGCGCGCAATAGGGCAGCAAGGGCAGGATGTAGTAATTGCGCCGCGACCCGGAGAGGGTAAAAAACGCAAATATCAGCACAAATGCCGGCAGCAGCCATTGACGCACCGCCCTGCCCTCCATCCGGCCCCGTAGTGCGGCGTAGAGGGCGGCGACGAAAACGATGGACCACGGAAACAGGTAATAAGGGAGCGCAATCAGATAGGTGTAAATGGGGCCGGTATGATCGAAGGGGTCGACATAGCGCGTGATGTTCTCGCGCAGCACGAGATCCAGCCCGCTGCGCGCGCCCTCCGCCGGTCCGCCGATTCCGCCCTGGGGCGCAAGCCAGAAGGGCAGGAAATACAGCGCGGCGGCAATGCCCGCCGCCGCAACATGGGGCCAGCGCAGATGCGCGCGCCAACGCCCCTCGCGCAGCAGGTCGGGCAAGAGCGCGAGCAGCGGCACGACGACGGCGGTCAGCCCCTTGCACTGCGCGCCGATGCTGAGAATCAGGTAGAAAACCAGGTAATCGAGAAAGCGCATGGACTCGCGCCGACGCCAATACCAGCACACGGCCAGGGTGCAGGCCGCGAGATTCTCCATGTCGGCTTCGCCTAGCCTCGCCCATTGCAGGAATCCGAAACAGGTCAGCAGCGCCCAGCCCGCGATGTGCTTGGCTTCCATGCCCACGACGCGCCCGGCCAGATCGCGCGTCGCCCACAAGACGATCAGTCCCGCGATGGCGCTTGGCGCTCGCAGCGCCCACTCGTCGAGCGCGCCGCGCATGAGCGCGAGCGCCGCGATCAGCCAATAACTGAGCAAGGGTTTGTCGAAATACAGCTCGCCATTCAATTGCGGATGAAAATAATCGCCGCTGGCGATCATTTCGCGCACAATCGCCAGCCAGCGATCTTCCGATTGCCAGGTCGCGGTCAGGCCAAGCTGAAGAAACAACAAGGCCACGGCGGATGTCCAGAACAGGACGGCGTGGCGAGCGGGGCGAGACGAGATCATCAACATTTTCCTTTTGCCTGGGGCGCCAAGAGCGCAATGCCCAGGAGCGTCAGCAACATGCCGAAAAGGCGCATGCCGCTCGGCGCATCCTCAAAGCCCGGCAAGAGCAGCGCGCCGAGATAGACCAGGGGATAACTGAGCCCAAGCAGCGGATAGGCGACGCTGAGCGGCAATTCGCCCAAGGCGCGCAGCCATAGCAGCATGGAAGCCGCGTAGCAGGCCAATCCGACTAGCAGCGCGATGAGCGCCGCGCCATGGGCCGTCAGCGTTGCCAGCGACAGCGCGGCGACGATGTCGGGCAACTCGGTGGCGGCGCGCTTCAATGCCAGTTGTGCGACGCTGACCAGCAGCACGCTGGCCGCGGCATGCAGAAGACCCGGGCGCAGTGAATCATCGAGACGCGGCAATGGACTCAACTCCGGCCGATCAGGAAGACGCCGGCGCAAACCAAGAGCGCGCCGAGCCAGCCGCGCGCCGACAGGCGCTCGCCAAAGAGCCAGATGGCCGCAAGCGGCACCAGCAAAAAATTGACGCCAAGAAGGGCATAGGCCTTGCTGACCTCGAAGCTCGCCAGCGCCACCAGCCACAGCGCCATCGCACCCGCCAGACACAACAAGGCAAGCCAGAAATCGGAAGCGCGCAGATAGAAGGAAAGCGCAAAAGCCTCATCCGCCGCGCCAAAACGCAGCGCCACGCGCTTTTGCAGCAATTGCCCGGCAACCGTCAGCGCAATCGTTCCAAGAATGGCAAACCAGGGGTTCATGCCGCCGCCGCGTCGCCCTGCATGGCCAGCCAGCCTTCGCGCCCCGCCAATTCGCCGCGCGCGAGCGAACATGGCGGCAATTCGCCGAGATCGAGATCGCCGAGCGGCAAAAAGCGGATATTGCGTTCGCGGGCGAGATGGAGCAGCTCGTCGAAACGCTCGGAGAGCGCAATGCCTTCGACTTCCGCATGGATCGTGTAGACATTGAGCCGACCCGGCGTCATGCGATCGAGAATGCGGGCATTGAAATTGGCGTCGGTGACGCCATCCTGGCCAATCATCTCGTCATAGGTCGGCAGCGTGACGGGAATTTGCGGCGTCAGCGTCTCTCCGCCCACAACGGGACGAAAGGCGGTCGCGCCACGGCAGTCGCTGTTATAGGCAAAGGGGAAGGCCTCCTTGGCGAGCAGCGTGGCTTCATTGCTACGCCAGCCGGCGGTGGCCGAGCACTTGGGCGCGCAGCCCAGAATATCCCCGAGTTTGTCGAAGCCAAGCTGAATATGCTGTGCCTGCGTCGCTTGCGAATAGCGATCGACATGCATTTGCCAACTGTAATGATCCCAGGCGTGCAGGCCGACTTCATGGCCGGCATCAAAGGGCAGACGCACGCAATCCTTCAGGCGATCGCCGATGACCGGGCCGGGCCAGGCCGTGCCGCGCAAGAGCACATCCCAGCCATAGAGGCTCGCCGCCTTGGAGCGCAGCATCTTGGCGAAAAACGCGGGGCGCAAGAGCCGCCACAAATGACGGCCCATGTTGTCAGGGCCGACGCTCATGAAAAAGCTCGCCTGCACCGCATGCCGGGCAAACAGCTCAACCAGGGCCGGCACGCCGTCACGCGTGCCCCGCAAGGTATCGACGTCGACGCGCAGACCGACCGGCAGCCATGGCGAGTGTTGCAACTGCGGCGCCAACGGCTGCTGCGGCTCTGCGCCGATGCTCAACGCTTCGCTTCCATCTCGGCCACGGCCGAGCGCAGGAAGAAATCAAGCGTGGTTTCGATGGTATTCCGCAGCGGCACGCTGGGCTCCCAGCCGAGATAGCGCTTGGCATTGCGGATGCTGGGCCGGCGGAACTGCACATCCTGATAGCCATTGCCGTAATAGGAACTGCTCTCGATGACCTTGAAACCGGCAAAGGGCGGGAAGCGGTCGCGCAGCGGATGCTTGTTGAAGGCGTCGAGCAGCATCTCGGCCAATTCGCGGATGCTCGCCTCGTTTTGCGGATTGCCGACATTGATGATCTTGCCGTTGCAGGCATCCTTGTCGTTCTCGATGATGCGGAACAGCGCGTCGATGCCGTCGGCGATATCGGTGAAGCAGCGGCGCTGCTCGCCGCCGTCGATCAGGCGGATCGGCGTGCCTTCGACCAGATTCAGGATCAATTGCGTGATGGCGCGCGAACTGCCGATGCGCGCGGAATCGAGGCTATCCAGGCGCGGCCCCATCCAGTTGAAGGGGCGGAAGAGCGTGAAGCGCAGGCCGCGATCGCCATAGGCCCAGATGACGCGATCGAGCAATTGCTTGCTGGCGGAATAAATCCAGCGCTGCTTGTTGATCGGCCCCAGGACCAGC
>CAZFHE010000305.1:0-5293 GCA_964518615.1 uncultured Dechloromonas sp.
ACGATGACTTGCACTTTGTCGGAGAGTTTTTCGGCCAGCGTTTTCTGGATCAGCAGCGGGCTTTTCATCAGGATGGCGCCTTCGCGCGCCATTTGTTCGCTGTTGACCTTGCCGACCTGATCGAGCCGATAGACCTCGGCATCGGCGAGCTTCCTGCGCGAATCGGCTTCGGCGGCGGCTTCGATGACGCGCGCCTCGGCATTGGCCTGGGCGGTCTTGACCCGCGCCTGCTTGTCCGCTTCCGCTTCCAGTTCGCGCTGTTTGATCTGCTTTTCCTTGAAGGGCAGGATGTGTTTCATGGCTTCGGCCTGCGCCTGGGCGGCGATGATCTGCTCCTGCGCCGCCGCTTCGGCGACTTTTTCACGGCGCACCTTGTCGGCCTCGGCCCGAAGTTCGCTTTCCTTGACTTCCTTTTCCTTGAGTTCGAGCGTGTATTTCATCTGTTCGCTCGCCAGTTCCGCCGCCAGCCTTTTTTCCATGCCTCTCAAGTAATCGGGCGGCAGGTTGATTTTGCCCACGGTGAAGGATTTGAGCTTGACGCCATCTTCGGCTAGCCGCGCCTGCAATTCCTTGGCGATCTCGTCCTGAATCTCTTGCCGGCGGGACGAGAAGATTTCGCGCACCGTGTAGCGCGAGAAGTTTTTATGCAGTATGCCCGCGATGACGGGCAACACGATTTCGTTGTCCATATCGCTTGGCAGGTTGCGCGCGATGCTCAAGAGTTTGTCCGCATCGAGCGCGTAGCGGACGGTCATCTCGGCGCTCAGGGTCAAGCCCTCGATGGACTGGAAGGAAAAGCCGCCCGCGCCTTCGCTTTCCGGCTGGTAGACCCGGTCGCGCAAGGAAAGCAGGCGAAATTCGTGAATCATGGGAATGACCCATACCTGACCTTCGTCGAAGCGGTTGAACGCGCCGGTCCATTGATTGATGCGCAGCCCCGCCTCGCCGCTTGCCACCGGCCGGAAGGGAGGATGCGTGGCGATGCCGTAGATGGCGGCGCTCAAGAGGCCCATCAGGGCGAGGCGACGCCACGGGATATTGTGCAAACCGCTGTGGAGGCATTGCGCGGCTTTTTCCATCGGCTGACGAAAGCGCGGCGCTTTGCCGGGTTCGGAAGCCTGGGCGGTGTGATCGAGTTCCATGATGATTCCTTTTTTGGAGAGTGGAGGTCGGCGCGGGATGCGCTTTTTGCGTCATCCATGGCCTGCATCATCAAACGGGCGGCATGGAAGCTTCAATGCCGTTGCCGTCTCCCTTTATTCATGAAAGGAAGGGTTTTTTCCGGGGCGTGAAGAAACATTCACACGCTCGTTTTTCCTCTGGCCCTGCTCTACGATACGAACCCTCACACAGACGAAAGCGCGCGATGTACAAAGTAGCGATCATCGAGGACGACGAACCCACCAGCGGGCAGATACGCACCTGGGCGCTTTCCGCCGCGCCGGATATCGAGGCGACGCAATGGTTTACGCGCGACGAGGCCGAGGCGGCCATTGCGCGCGAGGATTACGATCTCGTGATCCTGGATATCGAACTCGGGCGCGACCGCCATGCCGGGGTCGCCATCATCAACGCCATCAACAAGGTCGGGCGCGGCACGCCCGTGCTGGTCGTCTCGGCCATGCCGGCGGCGATTTACCGGGGCATCATGAAAGCGCTCGATGCCTGGGATTACCTGCAAAAAACCACCTTCGAGGAAGCGGAATTCATCGAAACCTTTCTCGACATGCTGCGCGCCGCCAAAAGCCGCCGCCAGAAGGTCGAAAACGCGACCGCCAAACCGGCGGGCGAGGAACTCTCCATCGATCCGCTGCGCCAGGGCGCGCCGTACTGGCGCGGCAAGCGGGTCAACGTGCCGCTGACCGCGCAGCGCATCCTGGCCGCGCTCTTCGAGCGCCGGGGCGAGGTCGTCTCCTACGATGAACTGTTCGCGGTGGTCAAGAGCGGGCGCAACCGCGAGAACATCCGCAAGCACATCAGCGCCTTGCGCGAAGCCTTCCGGGAACTCGACGAGCATTTCGACTGCATCGAGAACGTGCCGATGCGCGGGTTTCGGTGGGTCACTCAAAGATAAACCATGAACGCTCAACAAAACTCCCTTCAAACCGGCGCGCTACGCATGGGCGTTGGCCTCGCTCAAGGCATTCTGGCCTGGGCGCTGCTGAAAGCGTCCAAGGCAAATAGCGGCGCCGCTTATGAATTGGCGATCCGCCATCCCATCGTCTTTGCCGTCATGGCAATGCTGACGGCATTCATCCCGGTCATCGTGGTGGCCGAAGCAGGACGGATGCGCGGGCGTCGTCTGCTGTTCTACATCGCCACCGCCGCCGCTGTTCTCGCGGCACTGGCTGCCTACGACATCTGGCGAGACCCCATGCAGGTACACTGGAATAGCGATTCGGTGCGCGTGTGGCCCTCCCCGACGCTACTGCTTTGTGCGGCCCTGGGGCTCTTCATCGCCAACCAGTTGCTTGAACACCGCGAACGCGGCTACGCGCTGTATGCGCACTATCAGAGCCATTTCGACGATAGCTGGATGCGCGGCATCCAGTTTGCGCTCTCTCTGGCCTTCGGCTTGCTGGTACTGGGCATATTCCAGTTGGGCGCAGCGCTGTTCGACTTGATCGGCATCAAGAGCCTGCACCATCTGGTCAAGCAGACATGGTTCAATCTCCCGATGCTGGCCGTGTCGTTTGCCGCCGCTTTTCACGCGACCGATGTGCGCCCGGCGCTGATTACCGGCGCGCGCAATCTCGGATTGATGCTGTTGGCCTGGCTGCTGCCCTTGATCGTAGTGCTGGGCAGCGGCTTTCTGGCGACGCTGTGCGTGACCGGATTGACGCCATTGTGGGAAACCCGCTATGCGGCAAAGCTCTTGCTGTGCTCAGCGGCGGTGACGATATTCCTGCTCAATGCGGCCTACAAGGACGGCGATGTCATGAACGCGCCGGCAGCGCCCGTGCGCTGGGCGGGGCGCGCCGCCGGCCCCATGATGCTGGCGTTCGCCTTGCTGGCGGCGTATGCCGTCGCGCTGCGCGTAGGTCAACATGGCTGGACGCCGGATCGCGCGTGGGCCGCCGTCGTCGCGATCATGGCCTTGGTATACGGCCTGGGCTACACTTGGGCAACGCTGACGCGCGCGCGCTGGCTCAAACGCCTAGAGCAGATCAACGTCACCGCCTGTTTCATCCTGTTTGGCATGCTGCTATTGATGCTCACCCCGGTCGCCGACCCGGCGCGGCTTTCCGTCAATAGCCAAGTGGCGCGACTGCAATCGGGCGTCATCAAACCCGCCGATTTCGACTACGGCTTCCTGCGCTTCAACGCCGGGCGTTATGGCATCGAGGCGCTGGCCTTGCTGGCTGGCGACCCTGACGAGGAACTGGCCGCGCTTGCCCAAGAGGCTCAGGCGCTGATGAACAAGGAGGATGCCCATAACGCAATCTGGAATGCCTCGCGCAAGCGGGCGCTGACGCGCGCGACGCTTTATCCGCAAGGCGTCGCGTTGCCGGAAGATTTCGTTCAGACCGTGCAAAAAAAGACCTTTCTATCATCTTTTGGGGCGGCCTGCTTGACCCAGGATAGCGAATGCGAAATCTATGCGCTTCTGCGCGGGCCCTTTGATGCGCCGGCCCTGATCGTCTATTCCGCGTCGCAGTCGCCAAGCCAGGCGGTCGTCTTCGGGCGCAACGCATCGGGCGCGTGGCAACAGGTCGGACTCCTGAAAAACATGGACCTGCCGGGCGTAGTCGAGATGTTGCGCCAAGGAAAGGCAAGCCAGGTGCGCCCCCCTTACAACGATCTCATGGCGGGCAAGACGCGGCTGAAATTCAAATTGGATGGGGGATACGGGATGGACCCGGAAATGCCCCCATCCAAGCTCAACCCCTCCCTTGACGAGATGGGCCACGAGGCGCTGAAGTGAAACGCTTCCTGCGCTGGCTGGCCTCCTTCCGGCTGCGGATACTGTTTCGCACTGCTTTTCTGGCGCTCATCCTCGCGGTCATGGCCCTGGCGGTGGCCGTGTTGCAGGGCGAGAAGCAGCGCGCCTGGCGCAATTACCAGAGCGCGCTGGAAAAGACCAAGGAACAGATCGTGGCCCGTCTGCGCCACCCTTCCGGGCAGCTTGCGTTGATGAACCCGGAGCGGCGCACATCAGGCCTCATTCACCCGGTGTTATTGCCATTTTCAGCCATTGATTTCGACGACCGGAACAAGGCCTGGAACGCGGTAGAAATGGCGGATTGCCTGGTTCGTTATCCGCGCCTCGGCAGCCTGTGCGTGGGCATCGGCAACAATCCGTGGATCGGGGGCTTCATCTACGCGGCAGGCACTTTCGGGAGCGGCCCGCTCGTGGCCCACGAAATCGGCGACCGATACCTCGATGGCGCGCATCGCATGCTCGTCTCGGTTCGTTTGCGGGGCCTGGAATACCGCTGGATCGCGCCCTTCGAGGCTTTGCCGTCGAAGCGCGGCGCGCTGGTCGAAGGCCTCAACGGGCGCTTTACCGGCTATGTGGAACAAGAAGGGCGCGACTACGACAAGCGTATGCCCGAAAGAGACTTCCGGGGCTGGCTGTGGCAGGAGTCGCGCTGCGCCGACGCACAACAGGACAACGCGCAGGACTGCGAGCGCCGATCCTTTTTCTCATTGCGCCTGCCCGTCGTGGAACTGATTGCCGGCTTGCCGCGCACCCGGCGGGCCCCCTGGCCGCCTCCCGACTTGAACGACATCGAGGTCGATATCTTCCTGCTGCCGCCGGGCGAGGATAAAAGCCGGGAAGACGCGCTGTTCGACAGCGCCTCGAACGCGTCGACGCCGCCTTTTTCGCTCAATGATCTTGGCGCGCTCTTGCAGCAAGGCGAATCCTTGCGCATCCAGCGCGGCAGCGGGGAAGACATTCTGATCCGGGGCAGGGAGGGGGCGGAAGAGCGGATTTCGCCCTTGCTGACCCAGTTGATCCGCAAGCTGCCCATCGCGGCCTCCCATGGAGAAAGGCTTTCTATCGCGCCCTCCGAACTCGACGATGTCGTGGCAACCCCGTTGGGCGATTACCGCATCCTCCTTCAAGGCGATGCGGAACGGGTCGTCAATGAAACCCTGGGCGCGACCGCGACGCGCCTCTTCTGGTTTGTCGGCGCGGTGATGATGGTCATCGTGCTCGTCTGGCTGGTGATTGAAATCGGCATGATTCGCCGTATCGCGCTATTTACCCGCCGCGCCCGTCAGTTTTCTCCCTGGCGCGAGGAGTCCGAATTCCTGGCCTTTGATTTTTCCGATCTCGAAGGCAGCG
>CAZFHE010000306.1:0-5565 GCA_964518615.1 uncultured Dechloromonas sp.
GGCGGAGGGATGATGATCATTCGGACGCCGTGTCGCGGGGGCGGATAAAATTACCCATTTGCCCCTTGATCCCCATGAGCGCTGCCGCCCCGATTCCCGCCGATCCCTTGGCCGACTTGGCCGATGCCGACCTTCAACGCCTGGCCGCGCGGATGGCCCAGGATGTTTTTGGCGGTGTTTTCCGCCTGGCCGCCCTGCCGGATGGCGAAAAGGATGCCGCCACTCTCGGTGAAATCGCCGAGCGTTGCTTCAACTGGAGCCGGGCGGGCGGCGGCGAGGACGCCCGGGCGCTGCGTTTGGCGCTCTTGGTCAGCGGCCTCGACCAGTGGGGCTTGGCTTATACCCAGGCGTTTCAATTGGCGGCCATCCCGCCCCTGAGCGCCTTGCTCGGCGGTCTGCGAAACCGCCTGGATGTTGCCGCCGATGCCCGTTTTCAGCGCCATTTCGCCACCCTCAACGATGCCGAGACCGCGGCCATCGATTTCAAGATCGAGCTGCGCCGCGCCATTCATCTCGCGCTCTGGCACGCCATGGCCGCCTGCGAGACGAGCGCCCAGGTCGAGGCCATCGTCCGGGCACTGGGCAGCCTGATGCTCGGTCTCAACGAGCGGATGCCGGAATTCGGCTGGCGTCTCTTGGCCGACGCCCTGGCCAGCATGCAGATGGCGCTCTTGGCCGCGCCCGATGGCGTGAGCGCCGCGGCCCAGGAGGGCACGCGGCAATTGTTCGCGTCGCTACGCCATGCGCTGCCGGATGAGCGCTATCAAGCCATCCTGGCCCATTCCGGACAGGCGGTGCTGGCCTGGCAGCGGGCGCGGCGTCCCGATGCGGCTCAGGACGGGAGGGCATGATGGATTGGGCGGCGCTCAAGGAAAAGGGCGATCTTTATGAAAGGCTGATGCGGCTGGATAAGCCGATCGGCATCCTGCTGCTTTTGTGGCCGACCTTGTGGGCGCTCTGGCTGTCGGCCGACGGGCGGCCGGAATGGCCGGTGCTGATGGTGTTTGTGCTGGGCGCGGTGCTGATGCGCTCGGCGGGCTGCGTCATCAACGATTACGCCGACCGCGAGTTCGACCGCCACGTCGAGCGCACCCGCGAGCGCCCGCTGACCGCGGGCCGGGTCAGCGAGCGCGAAGCCCTGATCCTGTTCGCCGCGCTTTGCCTCATGGCTTTTTCCCTGGTGTGGGCGCTGGGCCGGCCGCTGGTGATCTGGCTGTCGCTGCCGGCGGTGTTTCTCGCCATCAGCTATCCCTTCACCAAGCGTTTCTTCGCCCTTCCTCAAGCCTATCTGGGCGTCGCCTTCGGCTTTGGCATTCCGATGGCCTATGCGGCGCATCTCGGCGCGGTGCCGGCCGAGGCCTGGTGGCTGCTGCTGGCCAATGTTTTCTGGTCGCTCGCCTACGATACCGAGTACGCGATGGTGGACCGTGACGACGACCTGAAAATCGGCATCAAGACTTCCGCCATCACCTTTGGCCGCTTCGACGTGGCGGCGGTGATGCTGTGCTACGCGGCGACGCTGGCCATCATCGCCGCTCTCGGCTGGAAGCTTTCGCGCGGCTGGCCGTTTTATGCCGGGCTGATGCTTGCCGCCGGCATTGTCGGCGTGCATTACACCTGGATTCGGGGGCGCGAGCGGATGGCCTGCTTCAAGGCCTTTTTGCACAATAACTGGGTCGGCGGCGCGATTTTTGTCGGCATCGCCGCTGACTATCTGCTGTCCGGAAGGAATATCGGATGAAGTATCGCGATTTGCGCGATTTTCTGTCGCAACTGGAACAAATTGGCGAATTGAAGCGCATCGGCGCGGCGGTCGACACCCATCTCGAAATGACCGAAATCGGCGACCGCGTGTTGCGCGCGGGCGGCCCGGCCCTGCTTTTCGAGCAGGCGACGACTGGCGCGCGCCGGCACGACATGCCGGTGCTGACCAATCTGTTCGGCACGCCGCGCCGCGTCGCGCTGGGCCTGGGCGAGGAATCGGTGGAAGCCCTGCGCGAAGTCGGCAAACTGCTGGCCTTTCTGAAAGAGCCGGAGCCGCCCAAGGGGCTGAAGGACGCCTGGGACAAGCTGCCGGTCTTGAAGCAGGCGCTCAACATGGCGCCAAAGAAGGTTTCCTCGGCGCCCTGCCAGGAGATCGTCTGGGAAGGCGCGGATGTCGATCTCTCGCGCTTGCCGATCCAGCACTGCTGGCCGGGCGACATCGCGCCCTTGATCACCTGGGGGCTGGTGGTGACGAAGGGGCCGCACAAGGCCCGGCAGAATCTCGGCATCTACCGCCAGCAGGTGCTCGGGCCCAACAAGGTGATCATGCGCTGGCTGCCCCATCGCGGCGGCGCACTGGATTTTCGCGACTTCCAGTTGACCCATCCGGCCCAGCCCTTCCCTGTCGCTGTCGTACTCGGCTGCGACCCGGCGACCATCCTGGGGGCGGTGACGCCGATACCCGATACCCTGTCCGAATATCAATTCGCCGGCCTCTTGCGCGGCAGCAAGACCGAATTGACCCAATGCCTGGGTTCGAGCTTGCAGGTGCCGGCGACGGCCGAGATGGTGCTCGAAGGCGTCATCCATCCCGGCGAGACGGCGCTCGAAGGCCCCTATGGCGACCACACCGGCTACTACAACGAGCAGGCCGAGTTCCCGGTTTTCACCATCGAGCGCATCACCCTGCGCCGCGACCCGATCTACCACAGCACCTATACCGGCAAGCCGCCCGACGAGCCGGCGGTGCTGGGGGTGGCGCTGAACGAGGTATTCGTGCCGCTCTTGCAAAAGCAATACCCCGAGATTGTCGATTTCTACCTGCCGCCGGAGGGGTGTTCTTACCGGATGGCCATCGTGTCGATCAAGAAGCAGTACCCGGGGCAGGCCAAGCGCGTCATGTTCGGCATCTGGAGCTTTCTGCGCCAGTTCATGTACACCAAGACCATCATCGTCGTCGATGAGGACATCGACATCCGCGACTGGAAGGAAGTGATCTGGGCCATGACGACCCGCATGGACGCGACGCGCGACACGACGCTGGTCGACAACACGCCGATCGACTATCTCGACTTCGCCTCGCCAGTCGCCGGGCTGGGCTCCAAGATGGGGCTGGACGCCACCAACAAATGGCCGGGCGAAACCAGCCGCGAATGGGGCCGGACCATCGTCATGGATGACGCGGTCAAGGCTCGCGTCGATGCCATGTGGGGCGATCTCGGACTATAGACCGGCGGCGGACGATCCCTGACGCCAGCGGCGCAGCGTGCCTAGCGATAGCGCATAGCTGTGGCGAATCTGGGCTTCTGCGTAGCGATGTTCGCCGCCAACCGGACAGGCGTTGCGCGCAAGGCAGGCGTAAGCGCAGGGCGAATCCGGGGAGAGCCGCTCGTCGATGCAGGATTCGAGACAAAAGGGATCGCCGGCGGCGCCGGCCGGGCAGGCGGCGATGCACGGTTGTTTGCGGCAATCGAGACAGGGGCTGCATTCTTCGACGACCGGCGTTGGAAGAAAATCGGCGGTGCAAAGGATGAGGGCGCGGTAGGCGAACCAGCTGCCCCAGGTCGCGTCGATGCCGAGCATGAAGGGCGAGGCATGATGCCAGCCGGCCAGTTTGCCGAGCGCTTGCAGACCGACTCGACCATTTAAGCCATCGCCCGGGTAGAGCAGGCGGTAGCGATGGCCGGGCAGGCGTTCGGCAAAGAGATGGGCGATGGTCTGCCGGCAATAATCGTCGATGGGATGCGGGCCGGCGATGCTGGCGGCTTGCACGCAATCCCACAGCCTTCGCCCGGCATGGCCGAGCAGGATGAGGCGCTGTTCGTCCGGCTGCGGCTGCAAGCTGGCTTTCAGTTCCGCCGGCAGATCGGCGAGGGCGAAGACGTGCTGGCGATTGAGGCCGGCCGTGGCGAAGTGATCGCCGGGAAAGAGCGCGCGGTTCATGGCTGGCGCCGTCCTTCGGCGACCCAGGTCAGCAGCGCGTCGATGGCCGGCGTGCCGGCGCTGGCGCGCGGATCGTTGATCAGCATGGTCACGGCGAGAGGGCGGCCGCTTGCGTCGAGCGCGTAGCCGGCGGCGGTCTTGACGCCATCTAGCGTGCCCGTCTTGATATGGGCGCGTCCTGCCGGCGCGCCGCCATTCAAGCGCTTTCTCATGGTTCCGTCGATGCCGGTCAAGGGCAGGCTGGAGACGAATTCCGGCATCAGCGGATGACGCCAGGCATCGAGCAGCAGCCGGTTGAGGCTCCCCGCGCTGATGCGCTCGCGGCGCGACAGGCCGGAGCCGTTATCCACCACCAGTTCGGGGAAAGAGAGGCTGCGTCTTTCCAGCCATTCGCCCAGGCGCTGCCCGGCGCGCGCGGCGGTGGCCGGCGGGCCCTTGCCCTCGGGTTCGCCGCCCAGGCTGAGGAATAACTGGCGGGCCATCACATTGTTGCTGAACTTGTTGATATCGCGAACGATTTCGGTCAGCGGCGGCGATTCGTGGCGGGCCAGCGGCGTCGACCCTGTCGGCAGGCGGCCGTAGCGGACGACGCCCAGGAAGCTGCCGCCAAGCTCGCGCCACAGCGCGCGGATCAGGCCGCTGGCCTGCTCGGCGGGCGGCAGGGGCGTCAGATTGAGCGCGCGTTCGCCGCATAGCGCGGCATAGCTGCCGGTGATTTCCAGGCGCTGGCCGCCGCCTTCGGGCTTGAGGCCGAGGACGATGCGATCCTTCCAGTCGCTGGGACAAGGGCCTGCGATCAGACGCAGGCGGTTGTCCACGCGCAGGCCCTCGCTCGGCGTTTCCTGAAATATCCGGACCAGGCCATCGGCGGGCTGCAAGCTAAAGCGCAGGGCCTGGAAATTGATCAGCAAGCCGCTGGGGCCGACGTTGTAAGGGCGCATCGGCTGATTGTCGAAGGCCGCCGGGTTGAAATCGGGGGTTGCGAAAGCGCTGGCGTCGAGCACGATGTCGCCGCCGATCTGCTCGATGCCGCGCACCCGCAATTGGCGCAGCAGCGCCCACAGGTGTTCGATGGCAAAGCGCGGGTCGCCGCTGCCCTTCAGATAAAGATTGCCGGCCAGCGCGCCATCGGCGGGCGGCCCGTCGCTCCAGGCCGTGGTCGGCCAGACATGGGCCGGGCCGAGCAGATCGAGGGCGGCATAGGTGGTCAAAAGCTTCATCACCGAGGCCGGATTCATCGCCTGGGCGGCGTTGTGCTCGATGAGGGGCGTCGTCGCATCGACCGGCTGCACGACGACGGCGACGCTGGAAGCCGGAATCTGCGCCGCCGCCAGCGCCTGCAAGACCGGCGCGGGCAACTCGGCGCGGGCGAGCGCAGCGAAAAGGCCGAGCGCGAGAGCGCAGAGCCGGCGCTTCATGGGGCCGGGGCCGCCAGGGGGCGGGATGGCGAGGGAGATGGAGAGAGGGGCATGGCAAGAAAATGGGGGGAGCAAAAGCCGCTCATTGTAGTGCCGGGCGTCGCCCTTGAGTCAGCCCGCAGGGCAATTGCCAGAATAGCAATGTCATTTCACCCTTGGGAATTCGTGGGGAACGGCTATCCCGTGTCTTTGCCTTTCTCAAGCGCTGTTTTCCGCGCCT
>CAZFHE010000307.1:0-4997 GCA_964518615.1 uncultured Dechloromonas sp.
CGAAACCGAAACGGTGAAGCGCCGGGTACAGCAACTCGCCCGCCACGTCGCCGGTAAAGGGCCGGCCCGTGCGATTGGCGCCGCGCTCGCCGGGGCCGAGGCCGAGCACCAGCAGCTCGGCGTCGAGCGGCCCGAAGGCGGGCACCGGCAAGGCATGCCAATCGGGATCGCGACGGCGGATGGCCGCCAGATGTTCGGCCAGACGCGGGCAAGCCGTGCAGCCGATCGGGTCTTGAAACAAGGGAGCGGAAATGGAGGCAGCGGGGGAGGCAGGGGCGGACATGGGGCGAAATGTTAACATGCCGCCCCATGGCGCTTCATTGGGACATTTTCTGCCGCGTCGTCGACAACTATGGCGATATCGGCATCTGCTGGCGTCTTGCCCGGCAGCTCGTGCGCGAACACGGCCAGGCCGTGCGCCTGTGGGTGGACGATCCCAGCGCGCTGGCGGCCATCTGCCCGGCCTGCGGCCCCGCCTTGCCGGCCCAGTCCGTTCAGGGCGTGGAACTTCGGCGCTGGCCGGCGGATTTTGTCGCCGACCGCGTTGCCGATCTGGTCATCGAAGCCTTTGCCTGCGACCTGCCCGCCGCCTACCTTGCCCTGATGGCCAGCGCTGCGCGCAAACCCCGCTGGATCAATCTCGAATACCTGAGCGCCGAAGCCTGGGTCGAAGGCTGCCACGGCCTCTCCTCGCCCCACCCCAGCCTGCCGCTCATCAAGCATTTTTTCTTTCCCGGTTTTACGCCGGCCACCGGCGGCTTGTTGCGCGAAGCCGGTCTAACTCCGGCCCCCTTGCCAGACCCTGCCGACACGCTGGAAATCAGCCTCTTCTGCTACGACAGCGCGCCGGTCGGCGGCCTGCTCGCGGCGCTGGCCGAAAGCCATCGCCCCATTCTCTGCCATGTACCGCCGGGAAAACCCCTGGCCGCCGTGACCGCCGCCCTCGGCCCCGCCGATAACAGGAAAGCGGGGTGGCAACTCGGCCAGGCCCGCATCCAGCCCATCCCCTTTCTGCCGCTGGATGATTACGACGCCCTGCTGCGCCGATGCGCCATCAATTTCGTGCGCGGCGAGGATTCCTTCGTCCGCGCCCAATGGGCGGGGCGGCCCTTCGTCTGGCAAATCTATCCGCAGGAGGACGCGGCGCATCAGCTCAAGCTCGACGCCTTTCTTGAGCGCTATTGCGCGGCGCTGGCCCCGGCAGCGGCAAGCGCCGCGCGCGCCCTGTTCGCCGCCTGGAATGCTGGAAACGGCGCTGGCAAGCCCGCTGACAACTGCGGCAACTGCGGCAACTGCGGCGGCGGCGGCGACATCGGCGCGGCCTGGCAGGATTTCCTCGCAAATTTGCCGGAAATCGCCCGGCACAACCTCGACTGGGCGCGGCAGCTGGCCGGACAGCCGGATCTCGCCGCCAATCTCATCAATTTCGCCGCTAACGCGGTATAATTTAACGTTTTTCTTTTTCCAACATTCAGTTAGAGAATCCCGAATGAAGACCGCACAGGAACTCCGCTCCGGCAACGTCATCATGGTCGGCGCCGATCCGCTCGTCGTCCAGAAGGCCGAATACAACAAGTCCGGCCGCAACGCCGCCGTCGTCAAGATGAAACTCAAGAATCTGCTCTCCGGCAACCCGTCGGAAGCGGTGTACAAGGCCGACGACAAATTCGAGGTCGTCATCCTCGACAAGAAGGAAGTCAGCTATTCCTACTTCGCCGACCCGATGTACGTCTTCATGGACGCCGAGTACAACCAGTACGAGGTCGAAGCCGAAAACATGACCGACGCGCTGAAATATCTCGAAGCCGACATGCCCTGCGAAGTCGTGTTCTACGACGGCAAGGCGATCTCGGTCGAACTGCCCAATTCGCTGGTGCGCGAGGTTGTCTACACCGAGCCGGCGGTCAAGGGCGACACCTCGGGCAAGGTCATGAAGCCGGCCAAGATTTCCACCGGCTTCGAACTGCCGGTGCCGGCCTTTGTCGAAATCGGCGACAAAATCGAAATCGACACCCGCACCGACGAGTATCGCAGCCGTACCAAGTAATCCGGCCTCTGAACCGGCACGGGAAACGGGCAGCAGACGCTGCCCGTTTTCATTTGGCCCGGCGTGCGATTGCCAAAGCGGCGAGCTTTTCTGCCAGAATCCCGAATCCAACCCCCATTTCCGCGAATCCCACCATGAGCTACAAAGTCTTTGTCGACGGCCAGGAAGGCACCACCGGCTTGCAGATCAACGAATATCTCGGGCAGCGCGCCGACATCGAGTTATTGAAAATTGATTCCGACAAGCGCAAGGATCTGGCCGAACGCAAGCGCCTGATCAATGCCTCGGACGTCACCTTCCTGTGTCTGCCCGACGAGGCCGCCCGGGAATCGGTGGCGCTGGTCGACAACCCGAATACCTGCATCATCGACGCCTCCACCGCCCACCGCGTCCATCCCGGCTGGGCGTTCGGCCTGCCTGAGCTATGCCCGGCGCAGCGCGCCCGGATTCGGGAATCCAAGCGCATCGCCAATCCCGGCTGCCACGCCACGGCCTTCATCCTGGCGCTCCGCCCGCTCATCGCCGCCGGTCTGCTGCCCGCCGATACGCAAATTGCCGCCAATTCCATCACCGGCTATTCCGGCGGCGGCAAATCCATGATCGCCCACTACCAGAGCCCGCAGCGCATCGACGCGCCGCGCCCCTACGCGCTGGCCCTCGCCCACAAGCATCTGCCCGAAATGCAAGCCTATACCGGCCTCAGCGTGGCCCCCATCTTTCAGCCCATCGTCGGTCCCTTCTACAAGGGTCTGGCCGTCACCGCCTATCTGCACCCGCAACAGTTCAGCCGCCCGGCGACGCCCGCCGAGGTTCGCGCCATCCTGGCCGATTATTACGCCGGCGAGCCCTTCATCCGCGTCGCCCCGCTCGATCTCGAAGCCAATACCGAAGGCGGTTTTTTCAATGTCGAAGCCAATAACGACAGCAACCGCGTCGATCTGTTCGTTTTCGGCAACGACGAGCGCATGCTAGTCGTCGCCCGCCTGGACAATCTCGGCAAGGGCGCATCCGGCACCGCCGTGCAGTCGATGAATGTGCATCTGGGCGTCGAGGAAAGCCTGGGCTTGGCCTGAAGCCGGCTCTTCCCCAAAAAAACGGGCCGCTACAGCGGCCCGGGTTCAAATTTCCCTGAAGGGCGGCGATAGGCCGCCGCTTTCGGGAAGAAGGGATCAGTGCTTGCCGATACGGCGGCGTGCAACCACCATTCCCAGCAAGGCCAGTCCGGCGAGAGCCAAGGTTTCCGGCTCGGGCGTCTCGTTGGGCGGCGGCGGGGTCTTGCCCACGCCCGTCACCAGGAACAGTTGCTCGTCCCCGCCATTGAGACTTTGGGAAAGACAACTTCCGTTCGTCGCTGTTATTGCCGGATCGCAACCCATATTCAGTTGCAAGTGCAGGGTGTAGCCGACGACATTGTCGTCCAGGCTGGCCAGGTAGGCATCCAGGACCGGGAATATCGCCGCATACGCGACCTGGTTTTGGCCAAGGTTGTGGTCGAACTCATAGGCCTGGGTGCCATCGCACGCCTGGGGATTCAAGTTGGCATCGGTACACATCTTGCCGCCCGCCATGACGTAGTCCGTCGAGGCCGTACCCGCCAAAGGCGCCGCGACATCGCCGCCATTGTAGGCCGAGGCATCGCCCGTCAGGGCGCCGCCTTCCCCATAGGCCGCGCCCATGTTGCTCAGATACAGGTAAAACAAACCGTTGCCGGTCAGATCCTGAACGACGCCATTGGCGTCCGTCACCCACAGCTTGGCCCAGATACCCAGGCTTTGATCGGCAGCATTATTGCTGTCGGTCTGGTTGTTGTTGAACAAAAAGACCAGTGAATCGCCGACCATGCTCTTGAGCGCCCCGACGTCGGCATCCCAGGTGGTGGCGTAATTGTTGGCGATGGCCTTGCCAGTGGTGTCAGGGGGCGTGGCGTTGTTGCCCGCCGTATCCGCATAATCCGATTTCTTGTTGGAACCTTCCGGCGAACCGTAGGCATTATCAAAGCCTGACGGATTGGTCGTGATCTTCTGGCCGTTAGAGCCGGTATAGATCACCACCTCATCCTTGATCGCCCCTGGCGATGACGCGATGTAGAAGGGATTGCCCGGGCCGGTTCCACCGCCATTCTGCAGGGCATACCACTGGGCCTGAAGCGGCAGCGAGTAGACGTTGGCATTGCCATAGGTGGTGTAGTACTGCGAGGCCATCGGATCCGAGAGCAGATCCACCGTTGCCGCCATGACCCCGGATGAACCCGCCAGCGCCAAGGCCAGCGCGAATCGCTTGAGACTGAGATGCGTTTTCATGATGCTTTCCTCCTTTTATTCCTGTACATGAGTGGTGTGTCGCGTACTCATAAGCACATTCCGTGCCACGAATAAAATTCATGCAAAAACAACATCTTGCGCAAATTGTGCAAAAGCGCGGCAAGAAATTGTAATGATTCCCGACAGTTTGGCCGGCCGGGCCGCGCCGACGCGGGATGGTTCGCGCGCGTTCTGGCCCGAATGGCTGAAAAGGGGGTTATTCCATTTTTAAATCAGCCGAGGACGCGAAGGCGAAGCGAGAGACAGTACGGTTGTACGGCAAGCGAAGCCGACAAAGTGATCGGTTGATTTGGAAATGGAATTATCCGTCAGCCAGACGGCTTACGGCCTCGCGGGCCGCGCGATAGATCGTGCCATCCAGCGCCGGCCCCGGCTGTTGCGGCAGCAGGCGCGCGATCCGCCGGGCGCGTTCGGGATCGGGTTGCGGCCGCCATTCATCCAGCACCTGTGCCACCGCCTCCGGCGCATTGCAGAGCAGCAGCATGTCCCAGCCGGCGGCCCAGGCCGCCTGCACCCGCGCCGGCATGTCGCCGGCGACGCCCGCGCCGGCCATCGACAGGTCATCGGTAAATACCGCGCCGGTGAAGCCGATGTCGTTGCGCAAATAGTCGATCCACTGGCTGGAGAAC
>CAZFHE010000308.1:0-6066 GCA_964518615.1 uncultured Dechloromonas sp.
CCGGCCGCGGTATACATCAAGCTCGCAATGCGTGAGGGGTTATGCGTTGGCTCAAGTGTAGCAGTTGCTGGATGAAATGCTCGACGCCGCCCTCCGCGTCGCTGCCCTGCCAATGCAGCAATTCGGCGGCGATGTCGCGAAAGGCCGCCGCGGCCGCCGAATCCGGCGCTTGCGCCAGGACCGGGCGGGCCAGACGGAAGGATTGACGCACCGCATCGTCGAGCGGAATGGCGCCCGCATATTCCAGTTGCGCGACGCCGCGCTGGGCGGCAACCTGGGCGATGTTGTCGAAAATCGAACGGGCATCCGCATGACAACGCACCTTGTTGACCAGGATGCGGAAATGGCGGCGGGAAAAGGCGTGGCTGACCTTCTTGATCAGCGAATAGGCCTCGGTGATCGACGCGCTGCTGGCCGAGAGCACCACCACCGCCTCCTGCGAGGCCAGGCCGAAGGGAGAAAAGCCGCCGGGATGGGCCATGCTGGCATCGACCAGGATCACATCCACCGGACGTTCCAGCCCCGACATGGCATCGAGCAGGGTCTGCTGCTGAGGCAGCGACAGACGGCCCAATTTCTTGACGGCGCGCGCAGCGGGCAGGATGCGCAGCCCCTGCATGGGCTGGAGCAGCACCCGGCCAAGGCCCGCTTCGCGCTGCACGACGTTGAGCAGGTCGTAACGGGCCATCAGGCCGAAAGAGGAGGCGATGTCGTCGCGCGCGGCATGCTCGTCGATGATCAGCACTTCCTTGCCGAGACGGGCGAGCGCAACGCCAAGATTGGCCACGGCGACGCTGCGCCCCACGCCCTCGCAACCGGCGACGAAGGTCACCACTTGCAATTGCTGGCCGCCGCCGAGCAGCCGGCGCAGCCCGGCCGCCTGGTCGAGCCGGAAATCAGCCATGATGCGCCCCAAGCGCCATCATGCCGGCATTGGCCATCATCAGCGCGGGCTCGATGCCGGCATGGCGGTGCGGCGAGGCTTCCGGCAAATTCTTGAAGGCGCGATGCAGCAAGTAAGCCCGGTTGGGCAAATGCAAATCTTCCGGCACCCGCTGGCCGTTGGAGACATAGTGCAGGCTCAGGCCGTGACGCATGATCACGTCCAGGGCGGTGGCAAGGCTCGCGGCCTCGTCGATCTTGGTCAGGATGCAGCCGGCCAGCCCCTCGCCCTGATAGGCGCGAACCACATCGTCCAGCGTATCGCCGCGCGAGGTCGACGAGAGCAGCAAGAGGCGCTGCACGTCGCAGCCAGTCAGCATGTCGGTCAATTCCGGCACCAGCTTGTCTTTCTGGCTCATGCCCATGGTATCGATCAGCACCATGTGCTTGTGCTGTAGTTCTTTCAGAATCTGGCGCAGTTCAACAGCATCCTTGGCCAGATACACCGAAACGCCGAGGATGCGGCCATAAATGCGCAATTGCTCGTGAGCGCCGATCCGGTAGCCATCGGTGGTGACCAGGGCGACCCGGTTCGCGCCATGGCGAAGCACGCAGCGCGCCGCCAGCTTGGCGGTGGTGGTGGTCTTGCCGACCCCGGTCGGCCCGACCAGGGCATAGACGCCGCCCCGCTCGATCATGTCGGCATCGCTGCCGACGGTCAGCAGTGAACGGTCGGCGGCCCCCTTGACCCAGGCCATGGCCTGAACGCCGTCCATTTCGGGCGGCAGCTCGGTCAGGAGGTCGCGCACGAAAGCAGGCGAGAAGCCGGCATCGAGCATCTGACGCAGAACCTCGGTCTTGACCGGCGCCGAGCGGGCCGTTTCGCCCCAGGCAAAGCCGGCCAGATGCTGCTCGACGATACGGCGCAAGGAACGAATTTCGTCCATGACCTCCATGGGCACCACGTCGGCGGGCCGCCGGGGCGCTTCGGCCTGCGGCGCTGGCGCGCTTTGAGAGGGCGGCGCGGACCGCGCGGCCTCGAAGTTGCGCAAGGCGCCCGTCCGGGGAATGCCGGCATTGACCACGGCGGCCGGCCGGGAAGCGGGCGGCGGCGGAGCTGCCGGGCGTTCCGCGGCGAGCGGTTTCAGGCCGGGGATGGCATGCCGGGCCGAAGCCGCCTGGGCGCGCGCGGCGGAGAGCGAAACACGGTAGTCGTCGTCGCCGTCAACATTCGCGGGGTGACGCTCGGGCGGCGGGGCCGCGTCGGCCACCATGGTCGGCGCGATCATCGCCATGTCGCGAGCGGCAACCGCCATGATCTCGACGCCGCCCAGAACCCCCCGGTTGGACAGAATGATTGCGTCATTGCCGAGCGTCTCCTTGACTTTGCGCAAGGCATCGCGCGGATTGGCGGCGATGAATTTTCTGACGTTCATGAATTACCTCCAATGACCGAGGTCACCTTGATGATTCGGTTTTCAGGAATTTCGCTATGCGCCAGCACCTTCAACTGGGTGACGGAGCGGCGCAAGAAACGGGACAGGAGCAGACGCAGGCTGCTCGGCACCAGCAGCACCGCCGGCAGGCCGAGGCTTTCCTGGCGCTGGGCGGCGCTGCCCGCTTCGCGCACCAGGGTGTCGGCGAGCCCGGGCTCGAAGCTGGTGTTTTCGCTGCCGCCAGCGACGGCCTGCACGAGCAGGCGCTCGAGCGACGGGTCGAGCGACATGACCTGCATTTCGCCATTGCCGGGGAAGAGTTGCTGGACGATGGCGCGGCCCAGGGCGTTGCGCACCTGGACGACCAGATCGTCGGCGCTCTGGGTGCGGCTGGCGTGATCGGCGACGGTTTCGATAATGGTGCGCATGTCGCGGATATGCACGCCTTCGTCGAGGAGACTCTGCAACACTTTTTGCAGGGTGCCCAGCGGCAGGATCTTGGGCACCAGGTCTTCGACCAGCTTGGGCATTTCCTTGGCCAGATGGTCGAGCAATTGCTGCACCTCCTGTCGGCCCAGCAATTCGCCGGCATGGGTCAGGATCAGGTGGTTCAGGTGGGTGGCGATGACGGTCGAGGCATCGACGACGGTATAACCGTAAGCCTGGGCGTTGTCGCGCAGGCTGGCGTCGATCCAGATCGCCGGCAGGCCGAAGGCCGGATCGACGGTGGCCGTGCCGTTCAGCGCGCCGGCCACGCGCCCCGGGTTGATGGCCAGAAGCTGGCCCGCATAGGCTTCGCCCGCGCCCAATTCGACGCCCTTGAGCAAAATGCGGTAAGCATTGGGCTTGAGTTCGAGATTGTCGCGGATATGCACCGGCGACACCAAAAAGCCGACTTCCTGGGCGAATTTTTTGCGAATGCCGCGAATGCGCCGCAGCAATTCGCCATCCTGTGACTTGTCCACCAGGGGGATCAGGCGATAGCCGACTTCGAGGCCCAGCACGTCAAGGGGCGCGACATCGCTCCAACTGGCCTCGACCGCTTCCGGCGCGGCGGTCGGCGCGACCTTGAGCGGGGGCGTCTTGGCGATGCGCTCCGCGCGCTGCCCCATGTGCCAGGCGAGGTAGGCGATGAGACTGGAGAGCAGCAGGAAGACCAGATTCGGCATGCCCGGAATCATGCCGAGAATGCCGATGATGGCGGCGGTAATGGCCATCGCCTTCGGATTGTGGAACATCTGTCCGAGCACCTGCTGGCCGACGTCGCGGTCGTCGGAAACGCGGGTCACCACCAGACCGGCGGCAATCGAGACGATCAGGCCGGGAATCTGGGCGACCAGACCGTCGCCGATGGTCAAGAGGGTGTAGGTCTTGCCGGCGAGGGCGAAATCCATGTTGTGCTGGAAGAGCCCGATAAAGAGGCCGCCCACGATATTGATCAACATGATGATGATGCCGGCGATGGCATCGCCCCGGACGAATTTGGACGCGCCGTCCATCGAGCCGTAGAACTCGGATTCGCGGGAAACATCCTGGCGGCGCTGACGGGCCTCGTCCTCGCCGATCAGGCCGGCGTTGAGGTCGGCGTCGATGGCCATCTGCTTGCCGGGCATCGCATCGAGCGCGAAGCGGGCGGACACTTCGGCCACCCGGCCAGCGCCCTTGGTAATCACCACGAAATTGATGATCACCAGAATCATGAAAACGACGATGCCGACCGCGAAATTGCCGCCGACCAGGAAATGCCCGAAAGCCTCGATCACCTTGCCGGCGGCGGCGGGGCCGGTATGCCCTTCGAGCAGCACCACCCGGGTCGAGGCGACGTTGAGCGACAAGCGCAATAGCGTGGTCACCAGCAGCACGGTCGGGAAAACCGAGAAATCCAGGGTTCTCTGGATATTCATGGCGACCAGCAGCACCAGCACCGAGAGGGCGATATTGAAGGTGAAGAACAGATCGAGGACGAAGGCCGGCAGCGGCAGCACCATCATCGCCAGGATCATCAGGATCAGCATGGGCGCGGCCAGCTGGGTGACATTCAAGCGCCCGAAGAAGCTCTGCATGCCCAGCGAGGAAGAGGTCGCCATTTACGCTGCCTCCGGGATTAGTTCGGGCGGCACCGGCAAATTGCGCGGCGGCGTCGGATAAGCGCCGCCATGCTGACGCCAGCCGGCCAACTGATAGACATAAGCGAGAACCTCCGCCACGGCGTTGTACAGGGCGGAGGGAATTTCGGCATCGAGATCGGCGTGCTTGTTCAAGGCTCGCGCCAAGGGCGGCGCTTCGAGTATCGGCACGCCATGCTGGCTCGCGATTTCGCGAATTTTCAGGGCAATCCTTCCCGCCCCCTTGGCCACCACCTTGGGCGCATTCATGCCGGTCTTGTAGGAGAGGGCCACGGAAACATGGGTCGGGTTGGTGACCACGATATTGGCCTCCGGCACCGCCGCCATCATGCGCCGGCGGGCAGCCTCCATTTGCAGACTGCGGATGCGCCCCTTGACGTGCGGATCGCCCATCATTTCCTTCATTTCACGCCGCACTTCGTCCTTGGTCATCTTCAATTTGTGGAAGTACTGCCAGATCTGGAAGGGGACATCCGCGACCACCACCAGGGCCAGCGTCGACACGAGAATCAGGAAGCAGAAGGACACCAGGCGGCCGGCATGCGACAGGGCCGAATCCACCGGCTCGGCCAGCAGGCCGAAAATTTCCTCGTGCGAATGCCAGATCAGCAGCACGGCGATGCCGCCCACCAGGCAGGCCTTGAGCACCGCCTTGACGAGTTCCATCAAGCTGTTCCACGAGAACATCCGGCCAATGCCGGTCAGCGGATTGAGGCGCTTGGGGTCAGGGACCAGGGACTGCGGCGCGAACACCCAGGCATTGAGGAAAAAAGGCGGCAGCAAGGCCGCCAGCACCAGCACGCCCATCAAGGGCAAGACAAGCAGCAGCGCATCGCTAAACAACGCGCCGACATGGGGCACCAGCAAACCGGGATTGCGAGCCAGCTCGTTATCAATGATGAAGGCCTCGCGCGCAATCACCATCGCGCGACGCATGAACCAGCCGCCCAGAATCCAGATGAAGGCGGCGGCGGTAATCAGGACCAGGAATGTGCCGAGTTCGCGCGAATGGGGCACCTGGCCTTTTTCGCGCGCCTGCTCGATGCGCCTGCCTGTAGGCTCCTCAGTTTTCTCGAGATCGCTCTCTTCCGCCATGGCCGTCTTCGGAAAATATTGAGCGTATTATAGGAAAAACCAAGAAAATTAAATAGGTACACGCGTTTATTTAGCCATTTTGTTAGATGGCTGTCGCAAGCCCATGACAACATGGTTAACCTTCAAAACACAATAGGGAACGCAACCCCTCGCCCGGAAAACGCCGGGCCGCCCCCGGTTTTCCCGGCCCCTATCCGCCACAACCGAGGCGCTCAGCGCAAGGAGAAGGAAGAAAGGCAGGGCGTGGCGTCGGGGGTGTCCGCGCCGCAATCGAGCAGGGCCGCGCTGATCTGCGCCCGCGCCGGCAGGGACGACAGCAGGGCGCACAGCAACAGGCGTAAAACGAGGTGACCCAGGGTCGGGCGTAAAGACAGTATTGGCATCATGGGGGCTAACTGGACGAGGAAGCGGACGGCAGGCAGCAGGCCTGCCGGCACATCGGGTCGCAATCGGGATTGCCCGCGCGGCAGCCGGGAGGACGACAGCCCGAGGGATCGGTCAACGGGTCGCAAGCCGGCGGCGTCTCG
>CAZFHE010000309.1:0-2649 GCA_964518615.1 uncultured Dechloromonas sp.
GCCGATAGAGCGCCCTCAGGCCGCGCCGCGCTCCACCGCCGCCAGCCGCTCGCGCAGTTCCTGTGCTTCCTGGCGGCGCTCTGTCGCGTCGCGGGCGATGGCGACGGAGCCGATGGCCTTGCCCTTGGCGTCGGTGAGGACGGCGAAGCTCATTTCGACGTAAATCGACCCGCCGCCGGCGGTCAGCGCCTTGGTCAGCGTCGCCCGGCCATGCAGGCGCGCAACGCCCGTTTCCATGGCACGCTCAAAAGCCGCGCCGTGGGCGGCGCGCAGCTTTTCGGGAATGATCAGATCGAGGCTCTGACCTATCGCCTGGGCCGGCGAATGGCCAAATAGCGCGCTGGCGGCGGCGTTCCAGCGGACAATGACACCCTGGCGGTCGGCGTAAATCAAGGCGTCGGCCATTTGTTCGATGCACCAACGGTCGATGTCGGCGTCTCTCTCGTTGCTCATGATGACCTTCGTCTTTCGGGCAAAATGCTGAGCGATCCAGAATACCTCATCGGCGAACCCCCCGGCGGCCGGGGAGTTAAGATGCCGTCTGCCGGGCCCGGCAGGGCGCCGGTTCGAACCGGTCCGCCTCTTGCCGGGGCGGCCATTTATTAGGAGAGACTCATGAGCGCAGTAGTCCTTTGCGAAACGCACGGCCGCGTCGGCCTGATTCGCCTCAATCGCCCGGAGGCGATGAATGCCCTCAATGCCGAGGTGATGGCCGGCATCGCCGCCGCCGTCGATGCCTTCGAGGCCGACGCCAATATTGGCTGCATGGTCATTACCGGCAATGACAAGGCTTTCGCCGCCGGGGCCGATATCGGCGCGATGAAGGATTACGACTACATGCACGCCTACAAGAACGACTACATCACCAGCGGCTGGGAGCGCATCAAGACCGCCAGGAAGCCGGTGATCGCGGCGGTGGCGGGCTATGCCCTGGGCGGTGGCTGCGAGCTCGCGATGATGTGCGACATGATTTTCGCGGCCGATACGGCCAAGTTCGGCCAGCCCGAGATCAAGCTCGGCACCATGCCGGGCCTGGGCGGCTCGCAGCGCCTACCGCGCGCCATCGGCAAGGCCAAGGCCATGGATATGTGCCTGACGGCGCGCATGATGGATGCCGCCGAGGCGGAAAAATCCGGCCTGGCTGCCCGCGTCTATCCCGCCGAGCAATTGCTCGACGAGACCCTGAAGGCCGCCTCTGTCATCGCCAGCTTCTCGCTGCCGGTCATCATGATGATCAAGGAGTCGGTCAATCGCGCCTACGAATCCTCGCTCAATGAGGGCCTGTTGTTCGAGCGCCGCGTTTTTCATTCCACCTTCGCCCTCGAAGACCAGAAAGAAGGCATGGCCGCCTTCGTCGAGAAACGCAAACCCGCCTTCAAGCACCGCTGAAACCGGCGGCTGCCCGCCAGCATGCATCTCTTCGTCGACATCTCCAGCCACGGCCTGGGTCATCTGGCGATGACCGCGCCGGCGCTCAACGCCCTGGCCGAGGCGCGCCCGGATTTGCGGCTGACCCTGCGCAGCCTCCTGCCGCCGGCCAAGCTCAAGGAGCGCATCCGCCCATCGTTCGATCTGATCGCCGAGGCCAGCGATTTCGGCTTTGTGATGATCGACGCAACAAGCATTGATCGGGTCGCCAGCGCCGCCGCCTATCGAAAGGCCCATGCGGGCTGGGCCGAGCGCGTAGCGGCCGAGGCGGCGCGGCTGGCCGATTTGCGGCCCGACCTGGTATTGAGCAATGTCAGCTACCTGCCGCTGGCGGGCGCGGCCCGCGCCGGCATTCCCGCCTGCGCCCTGTGTTCGCTGAACTGGGCCGACCTGTTCGCCCACTTTTTTGGCCACGCCGGGTGGGCTGCGCCCATTCATGCCGACATGCTGGCCGCTTACCGCTCGGCCGCCGCCTTCCTGCGCGCAACGCCGGGCATGGCGATGGATGCCCTGGACAATCTCCACCCGCTCGCTCCCATCGCCGCGCCGGGAAAGCGCCGCGATCTCGGGCTGGGCGCGCGGCGCGCCGTGCTGGTCGCCATGGGCGGCATTGCCCATCGCCTGCCGGTCGAGAACTGGCCGCGTCTGCCCGGCGTCTGCTGGCTGGTTCCGGCTGAATGGAACTGCCGCCATCCCGACGCCATCGCCATCGAGTCCTTCGGGCTGGGCTTTACCGATCTGTTGTGTTCGGCGGATGCCGTCATCACCAAGCCCGGCTACGGCACTTTCACCGAAGCGGCGGCCAATGGCGCGCCGACGCTCTACCAGCGGCGCGACGACTGGCCGGAACAGGCGTGTCTGATCGCCTGGCTGCACGAGCGCGGCCGCTGCCGCGAGATCGACGCCAAGGCGCTGCAAGACGGCAAACTGGAAACGGCGCTGGAAGAATTATGGGCGCTGCCGCAAAGACCGCCGCCGGCCATGGACGGCGCGGCTCAGGCGGCGGCGCTGCTGCTTAGAACTGCCAGCCGAAGCGCTTGAGCAGCATGCCGGTTTCGCACACCGGCAGGCCCATGACTCCGGAGTAGCTGCCCGCCAGATATTCGACGAACAGCCCGGCGCGGCCCTGGATGCCGTAGGCCCCGGCCTTATCCATCGGCTCGCCGCTCCTCACGCAGTGGCGGGTTTCGTGCTCGTCGGGCGGACGAAAAAGCACTTCCC
>CAZFHE010000310.1:0-2738 GCA_964518615.1 uncultured Dechloromonas sp.
CCTCACCGCGCCGAGCGCCGCTCGCGCAGCCGGTAGCCCCGCACGGCCGGGAAGGCGGCGGCCAATAGCAGCAGCAGGGCGGCGGCCAGCGGCCAGCGCACCGGCTGATTCCATTCGCGGCGGGCGCTTGCGCGATCGGCGGCATCGATGCGCTGATATTTCAGGATGTTGTTGCCGACATCGCTGGGCTTGCGATTTTTCAGCCAGCGATGGACCAGGGTGTAGCTCTTGGGATGCAGGCCAAATACCCAGGGCGCGTCGTGTTGCAGGAGGCCGTTCATGCGCCGGATGATGTTGAGGCGCTCGGACGTGTTGTCCATATTTTTCATGGACAGAAAGAGGCGGTCGAATTCCGGATTGCCGTAATTGGAGGAATTCTCGCCCCCGTGCTCGACCCGCGTCTCCATGCCGTGCAGCAGGAAAAAGAAATTTTCCGGGTCCGGGTAGTCGGCGTTCCAGCCCAGGTAGTAAAGCTGGACATTGCCCTTGCGCAGCTTGTCCTGGAAGCGGTTGAAATCGGTGGAGCGGACCACCAGTTGCGCGTCGATCTTGGCGAACTGACGGGTCAGCCAGTCGAGGCGCGATTTCTCGCCCATGCCGCCGCCGGTGGTATCGAGATAGAGAACCAGCGGCTCCCCGGGTTTTTCGTGGCGGCCACGCGGAAAACCGCCTTCGGCCAGCAGTTGCTTGGCGGTTTCGACTGATTTTCGGCGAGGCTTGCCGTCGATCCAGTCATACACCCGCCGGTTCATGCCGGCCTCGCCGGACTCGTAACCGAAAATGCCGGGCGGCAAAGGGCCTTGGGCGGCGATGCCCCGGCCATTGAGAAAAATGGAAATGAATTCTTCCTGGTCGATGGCGATGGAAATCGCCTGGCGCAACTTGGCGGCCTTCTCATCCAGACCGCCGACCACCGGGTCGAGCAGGTTGAAACCCTGATAGAAGGTCGAGAGCCTGACCGAGGTCAAGAGGCGTATGCCTTTTTCCTGCATCTCCTCGGTCAGCGCCACGTCGCCGCCGACATTGACGCGCACCGCTTGGTCGAAACTGTCGGAGGAAATTCCCGAGGCATCGTAATAGCCTTGAAGGAACTTGTTCCAGTACGGAATCGCCTCTTTCTCGCGGGTAAAGACCGCCGCCTCGATGAGCGGCAGAGGCTTGCCGCAATCCGCCAGCAGCCCGGCCTCGCGGTCGCCCGGCTCGCCCTCGCAGGGATAGGTTTCGCCGTGGAAATTGGGATTCTTCGAGAGAACCATGCGCCGGTTCGGGTCGTTCTCGGTCAGCATGAAAGGCCCGGTGCCAACCGGCCACCAATCCAGGGTCAGATTCTTGCCGGCCATGCCCGGCTGGGCGAAAAAGCGGTCAGCCTCGCGCGGCACCGGCGCGAAAAAGTGCATGGCGAGCCAGTACAGGAACTGCGGATATTTGCCCTTGATGCGTATGCGCCAGCTGCGCTCGTCCAGACGCTCAACGCCCTGCAACGCGTAGGCGTCGAGATCGAGCCATTCGTCGGCCGGCGACTCCTTGGCGGCGGCGCGCAGGGCGTCGCCCAAGTCTTTCAAGCCGACGATCTTGTCGGCCATCATGCCGTAGATGGGCGAATGCAGGCGCGGATGGGCCAGGCGCTTGATCTGGTAAATGTAATCGTCGGCGATCAGTTCGCGGCTGCCGGTTTCCGGAAAGTCGCCTATGCCTTGCCGCCCATCGGCGACACCCGGGCCGAGATAGCGCGGCTCGCCCGCTGCATCGAGGGCGAAGGCCGGATGCGGCTGATAGCGGATGCCCGGACGCAGCTTCAGTTCATAGATGCTCTCGGCAATCCGCTCGACCGGCGCATCGGCCGGCAGCTCAAGGCCGGCGGCATCGACATAGCGCAGTTGCGGCATGGCCTCCAGGGTCGCCGGAATCAGCTCGTAGGGCCGCTTCAGGTAGTGGTATTGCAGCGGCGGCTGGTAGATCTGGCCAGTAAAAGTGGCCTCGTCCTCGGTATAGGACTGGGCCGGATCGAGATGCTTGGGCCGGTCGGTAAAGGCCGCGTAGAGAATGTCGCGCCCGGCATCATGGGCCGGATACGGATCGTTCCACGCCTCGCCGCAAGCGGCCAGCAGGGCGGCGAACAGGAGACAGACGCTGGTTTTTCGCATGGGCTTGAGTGTAGCAAGCGAGAAGCAGGAAACGGCAGCGGGAAAGAACAACGGGAAACGGGAGGAGGAAACGGCAGTTGACCGCGCCAGCGGGATTTACCGACAATGGTTCGCATCCAGCCCCCGGAGTTGCCGCGTGTCCGACACGAAAATTGCCACGAAAATTCCCGATTTCACGCTGCCCGCCACCGGCGGCCAGCCTTTCCCCCTCGCCGGCCAGGCCGGCAAGATTGTCGTCATTTACTTTTACCCCAAGGACAACACGCCCGGCTGCACCACCGAAGGTCAGCAATTCCGCGACCTCCACGCCGAGTTTCTGGCCGCCGGCGCGGTCGTCCTCGGCATCTCGCGCGACAGCCTGAAATCGCACGAGAATTTCAAGGCCAAGCAGTCCTTCCCCTTCGAGCTGGGTTCTGATGCCGACGAAACCGTCTGCCAGCTGTTTGGCGTCATCAAGGAAAAAATGATGTACGGCAAGCGCTGCCGCGGCATCAAGCGCAGCACCTTTGTCATCGACCGCGATGGCGTCCTCTGCCGCGAATGGCGCGGCGTCAAGCTACCCGGCCACGCCCAGGCCGTGCTCGATTTCGTCAA
>CAZFHE010000311.1:0-7356 GCA_964518615.1 uncultured Dechloromonas sp.
CGGCTCGATCCGCCTCTTTGATCACATTTCCACAAAAAATGGCGTGGTCATTCGATATGCCGACACCGCCGATCTCTCGGCCATCGAAGCCTCGATCACCGGGGCGACCCGGGCCATTTTCATCGAAACGCCCACCAATCCCATGATGAAGGTCAGCGACATCGCGGCCATCAAGGCATTGATCGGCCAGCGGGACATCCTCCTCTTGGTGGACAACACCTTTCTGACCCCCTATTTCTGCAATCCGCTCAAGCTGGGCGCGGACATTGTCGTCCACAGCGGCACGAAATATCTGGCCGGACACAACGACACCCTGGCGGGCTTTATCGTCACCCAATCGGCGGAAATCGGGGAAAAGCTGCATTTTTTGAAAAATACCATCGGCGGGGTGTTGGCCCCCTTCGATGCCTTTCTGGTCACGCGCGGCATCAAGACCCTCGCCATTCGGATGGAAAAGGCGCAGCAAAACGCCATGCTCATCGCGCGATGGTTGCAGGAGCAGCCGAAAGTGACCCGGGTCTACTATCCCGGCCTGCCTTCGCATCCGGCTTACGCGCTCTCCAGACGGCAAGCGCGGGGCTTTGGCGCGATGATCAGTTTTTCCGTGGATAGCGCCGAAACCGCCCAAAATATTCTCAATGGCACGGAACTCATCCTGTTCGCCGAAAGCCTGGGCGGGGTGGAAACGCTGCTGACCTACCCGGTTACCCAGACGCATTCCTACGTACCCGAAGCAGAACGCCTAAAACGGGGAATCGACGACAAACTGCTTCGCCTCTCGGTGGGCATTGAAGCGGCGGAGGATCTGATCAGCGACCTGGAACAGGCGATGCGGTAAGCGGCTTTGATCCAAGCGTGGGCATGCACAGATCTCCGCTTCGGTTCACAAGCCAAAATCTTCCCGAAAGCGATCCATTTGATGCATCCGCTCATGCAGGACAGTCACGATGCCGATGTCTTCGTTCGAGAGTCTGCGCCAGTAGACGACGTGCCGTTCGTAGCGAAAGAAATAGCCCTCGATACCGAATTCAGCCGGAATCGGTTTCGATAGCGTCTTGCGGGTCTTGATACCTTCAAATGCCTCGAACAAACCCGTGATGTAGCGCTCGGCCTGCTGTTCGCCCCAGCGATCTCGCGTGTAGCGATAAATATCGTCGAGTCGATAGGAGGCCGCTTCCTGGATGCGGATCCGGGTCATGCCCCGATCCGGTTGCGCGCGATCACGTCGGCTGCCGTCAACGGCTTGTATGCTGATTCGGGGGCTGCATACGCATGGGTCAGTTCGGCCTTGAGGCGCTCGAAGGCTTCTTGCTCCGTCCGCTCCTTGTCGCGGCGGATCAGATCGCGGATGTACTCGCTGACGTTTTCGTAAGCGCCATGCTCGCCGACATTCGCGGCAACGAATTCATTGAGGATTCCGCTGAGGCGAACTGTCAAGGTTGTCGTGGTCGTTCGAGTCATCACTTGATCCTTTTATTTTCGTATTCAATATACGCAAAAATGAATACCGTCACAAGCACGGGATCAAGCCCCTTGTACCGCCTCGCTCGCCTCCACTTCGCCGCTCGGTCCCTTGCGCGCGGCGAGCAGGGTATAGACCGTCGGCACCACGAATAGCGTGAAGAAGGTGCCGAGCATCAGGCCGCCGACGATGACCCAGCCGATCTGCTGGCGCGACTCGGCGCCCGCGCCGGTGGCCAGCGCCAAGGGCAGCGCGCCGAGGACCATGGCCCCGGTGGTCATCAGGATAGGCCGCAGGCGCAGCGTCGCCGATTCGATGACCGCTTCCTTCAGCGCCCTGCCCTGTTCCTGCAACTGGTTGGCGAATTCGACAATGAGAATGCCGTGCTTGGTGATCAGGCCAACCAGCGTCACGAGGCCGATCTGGCTATAGACATTGAGGGTGCCGCCGGTCAGCCATAGCGCCAAGAGCGCGCCGGCCATCGACAAGGGCACGGTCAGCATGATGATGAAGGGATCGCGAAAGCTTTCGAACTGGGCGGCCAGCACCAGGTAGATGAAGGCCAGCGCCAGCACGAAGGTGATCGCCAGCGACGAGGCCGCCTGACGGAATTCGCGCGACTGGCCGTTGTAATCGACGGAATAGCCGGGTTGCAGCAGGCTGGCCGCGACGCCATCCATATCATTGAGCGCCTCGCCCAGGGTGTAGCCCGGCGCCAGATTGGCGGTGATGGCCACGGCGCGGCGCTGGGCGAAATGGTTCAATTCGCGCGGCGCGACCCTTTCTTCGAGATCGAGCAGGTTATCGAGCGCGATCATGCCGCCATCGCGGCCGCGCACGTAAATATCGCGGATATCGTCGGGATTGCTGCGGTCGATGTCGGCGACCTGAACCATCACGTCGTACTGTTCGCCATCGCGCTTGAAGCGGGTGACCTGACGGCCGCCGAGCAGGGTTTCCAGGGTTCGCCCGATGGCATCGACCGGCACGCCGACATCGGCCGCCTTGTCGCGGCGGACCCGTACCGAGAGTTCGGGCTTGTTGAGCTTGAGATCGGTGTCGAGATTGATGAGCCCCGGGTTCTTGCGCAATTCGGCAAGGAAGCGGTGGGTCACCTGGTCGAGTTCCTCGTAGGAAGCCGAGGTCGCGATAATGTAATTGACCGGCCGGTCGCGCGGACTCTGGCCAAGCGAGGGCGGCGCGTTGGGAAAGGCCAGCACGCCGGGAATGGCGGCGAATTTGGGCTGCAATTCCTTGACGATGGAAAGCGAGCTGCGGTCTCGCTCCTTCCAATCGAGCAAGCCGGTGTTGATGGTGGCCTGGCTGACCACCGGGTTGCCGGAAACGACGAAATAACGCTCGACTTCCGGTATCTGGCGCAAGATGTCCTCGAGCTGCCGGCCATAACGCTCGGTGTAGTCGAGCGTCGCCCCTTCCGGCCCCACCAGGGTGACGAAAATCACGCCGCGATCTTCCAGCGGCGCGAGTTCCGATTTCAGCGCCTGTAGCAACAGGCCGCAGGAAGCGGCAACCAGCAGGAAGGCCAGCATGACCGCCCAGCGCAGATCGAGGCTTGCCGTCAGCACGCGGCGATAGCCCGTGTTCAGCCAATCGAGGAAGCGCTCAACAGCAAGAAAGGCTTTGCCGTGCTTTTCCTCGTGACGCAACAGCAGCGAGCACATCATCGGCGACAGGGTCAGGGCGACGAAACCGGAAACCAGCACCGCGCCGGCCAAGGTCAGCGCGAACTCGATGAAAAGCTTGCCGGTGCGCCCGGTCATGAAGGCCACCGGGGCGTAGACGGCGGCGAGCGTCAGCGTCATCGCCACCACCGCGAAGCCGATTTCCCGGGACCCCAGGAGGGCCGCCTGTCGGCGCGGCATGCCCGCTTCGATATGGCGGAAAATGTTCTCCAGCATCACGATGGCATCGTCTACGACCAGCCCGATGGCCAGCACCAGCGCGAGCAGCGTCAGCGTGTTGATCGAGAAGCCGAGCACGAACATGATGGCGAAGGCGCCGACGAGCGAAACCGGAATGGTGACCAGCGGAATCAGCGTCGCCCGCAGATTGCGCAGGAAGAAGAAAATGATGGCCAGCACCAGCAGGATGGCTTCGCCGATGGTCGCGAATACCGAGCGGATCGAGCGGTCGATGAATATGGAGGAATCGTAGGAAATATCGACCCGCATGCCTTCCGGCAATTGCTCGATCAATCCCGGCAATTCGGCGCGCAGCGCCTGAGAGAGTTCGAGCGGATTGGCCGTGGCCTGTTTGATGAGGCCCATGCCGACCGCCGATCGGCCCTTGAAGCGGGCCGAGTTGCGCTCGGCCAGGGGCCCGATCTCGACCCGGCCAAGATCGCCGATGGTCACCGGATAGCCGCTCGCCGTCTTGACCACGATGGCGCCAAATTCGCCCGGCGTCTTGAGATCGGTGCTGGCGACCACCGAAAATTCGCGCTGCCGGCTCTCGATGCGCCCGGCCGGGACTTCGACATTCTGCCGGCGCAAGGCATCCTCGACATCGGCCGGCGTCAGTTGATAGGCCGCCAGGCGCTGCCGGTCCAGCCAGATGCGCATCGCGAATTTGCGCTCGCCGAAAATGCGCACATCGGCTGCGCCCGGCAGGGTCTGCAAGCGCGGCTTGACGATGCGATTGGCGACATCGGTGACTTCCAGCGCCGAATGCTTGTCGGACGAAAAGGCCAGCCAGATGATCGGATTGGCGTCGGCCTCGACCTTGGCGATGACCGGCTCGTCGATTTCGTCGGGCAGGCGCTTGCGCACCCGGGAGACGCGGTCGCGAACATCGGCCGCCGCCGCGTCCGGTTCGCGTTCGAGCTTGAAGCGAATCGAAATCTGGCTGCTCTCGGAGCGCGAAATCGAGGTCAGAACCTCGATGCCCTCGATGCCGGCCAGCGAATCCTCAAGCGGCTTGGTCACCTGCGACTCGATAATTTCCGCCGAGGCGCCAAGATAGGTGGTGGTGACCGTGACCACCGGCTCGTCGATTTTCGGATACTCGCGCACCGACAGGCGATCATAGGAAACCAGGCCGAGCAGCATGATCACCAGCGACAGCACGGTGGCGAACACCGGCCGGCGGATGCAGATGTCGGAAATTTTCATGGGCGGCTGGCGGCGCTGGCCGGCGTCCCTTCGCCGGTTTCGCCGACGGCGCGCACCGGCACGCCGTCGCGCAGCCTGAGCTGGCCGGCAATCACCACCACATCGCCCGCCGCCAGACCCTCGACGATTTCCACCTGGGCCGCCCGGCGCACGCCCAGGCGCACCGGAACCCACTGCGCCCTGCCGTCGACGACGCGGAAAACCGCCGGCTGGCCGCCGGGAATGATGGCCTGTTCCGGCAGCATCAGCGCCGCTTGGCGCTCGCCCAGCATCAGCTTGAGACGCATGAACATGCCCGGACGCAGTTTGCCGTTTTGGTTATCGAGCCGGGCGCGGGCCGACAGCGAACGGCCGGCCTGATCAATCAGGGGATCGACGGCTTCGAGCCGCGCCGGGAAACGCTCGCCGGGCAGGGCATCGCTGCTCGCCTCCAGTTCCATGCCCTTTTTCAAGCGGCTGACATAGCTTTCCGGCAGGCGGAAATCGGCGCGCAAGCTGGTGATGTCCTCGATATTGACCAAGTCCTGGCCTTGCTGCACATAGTCGCCCACGCTCACATTGCGCAAGCCGACGACGCCGTCGAAGGGCGCGCGGATGCGCATCTGCGCGAGCCTCGCCTCGGCCAGACTAACCGCCGCCGCCTGGATTTTCAGCGTCGCCTGCGAGCTATCCAGCGCCTGCGGGCTGAGGAATTTTTTTTCCAGCAATTCCTGATTGCGCCGGTGGCTGCTCTCGGCCAGCGCCAGGTTGGCCCGGGCCTGCTGCAATTCGGCCTCCTGGATCGCCGCATCGAGGCTGATCAGCGCCCTTCCCTGGGTCACCGCCTCGCCGTCGCGAAAATGGATCGCCGCCACGCGACCAGCCGTTTCCGGGCGCAGCATGACCGACTCGGCGGATTTCAGCGTGCCGACGGCTTGCGCGTCGTCGGCGAAATCGACCGCCCTGACCGCCGCCACCTCGACCGCCTGCGCCGAACTCTCGGCCGCCACGCTGGGCGGCACCCTGGCCGGCGGCCGGTTGGCGGTATAGGCGAGATAGCCGACCCCGATGAGGCCCAAGAGGGCCAGGGCAAGAACGCCAAAGCGGGGCCTGTTTTTCACGATCAGACGACGAGAGTCTGCGGCTCCTCGCCCTGGCGCGCCCGAATCATGCCGATGCGATAGACGCATTCGCCCTGGGCTTTGAGTTCAGCCATCGCCGCCTCGACATCGGCGGCGGCGACGATGATCACGAGGCCAATGCCGCAGTTGAAAACGCGGTGCATTTCGTTCTCGGCGACCTGACCTTCGGCCTGTAGCCAGTCGAACAGCCTGGGCCGAGGCCAGGCGGCCTTTTGCAGCTCGGCCACGGTATTTTCCGGCAGCACGCGCGGCACGTTTTCCAACAGACCGCCGCCGGTGATATGGGCCATGCCCTTGATCGCCACTTTTTCCATGGTCGCCAGCACCGGCTTCACATAGATACGGGTCGGGGCCATCACCACATCGGCCAGGGTGCGCTCGCCATCAAACGGGGCGTTCATATCCGGCTGCGAACGCTCGATAATCTTGCGCACCAGCGAGTAACCGTTGGAATGAGCGCCGGAGGAAGCCAGACCGAGCACCACATCGCCCGGGGCGATGGACTTGCCGTCGATGGCCCTGGATTTTTCGACAACGCCCACCGCGAAACCGGCGAGATCGTATTCGCCGGCCGGGTACATGCCCGGCATTTCGGCCGTTTCGCCGCCAATCAGCGCGCAGCCCGCCAGTTCGCAGCCCCTGGCGATGCCGCCGACAACCGAGGCGGCGGTATCGACATCGAGCTTGCCGCAGGCGAAGTAATCGAGGAAAAACAGCGATTCAGCGCCGAGCACCAGAATGTCGTTGACGCTCATCGCCACCAGATCCTGGCCGACGGTGTCATGGCGGTTCAGATCGAAAGCCAGCTTCAACTTGGTTCCAACGCCGTCGGTGCCGGAAACCAGCACCGGCTCCCGGTAACGCTTGGGCACTTCGAACAAGGCGCCGAAGCCGCCGATGCCGCCGAGCACGCCATCGCGCAGGGTCTTTTTGGCGAGCGGCTTGATGCGGTCGACCAGCGCGTCGCCGGCAGCGATATCGACACCGGCGTCGCGGTAGGAAAGAGAAGATTTCTGGGTCATGTTGGGCCTTGGCCAGGCAACTGAAAAAAATGGATTTTACCCGAAACCGGGCCACCGCCTAAACGCCGGCCCGGGCTTCGAGGCCGTCCGCAAGTGGCGATTTGAAACCGGCCGGCGAGTCGGAGAGGGCAGTCGGCGCATCCGACCGCGCAACCTGAGGACTTTCTTCTTGGCGAAACAAAAGTAGTACGCCCGCGCGTCAGGCGCGGAAAACAGCGGCTGAGAAATAAAGACGCTGGATGGCCGTTCCTCGAAAATCCCCAAGGGCGAGATGGCTTTGCCATTCGTGCGATTGCCCTGCGCGCCAGCCTGCCCCCATCGTGCAAGCGATGGCGTTATGATTAGCATTCCAGCACGATCCCGACCAGGCGCTTGGCGCTTTTCCCGCCAAGCCCTGGCGTACATCCCGCAGCCCTTGCCAGGGCAGGCGGGTTCAAGGAGGGGCGATGGTTTCGGTTCATTCGATCACTGCCCGCGCAACCGACACGGCCATTGCCGTGCGCGCGCTTGAAGAGGAAGCGGCGAAGCTCGATGCCGCGTTCGATTTCCTCTGCGTTTTTTACGACGAAATCCATGACGACCGGCTGATCCATGATTTCCTGAGCGCCCGTTTCCCCGGC
>CAZFHE010000312.1:0-5237 GCA_964518615.1 uncultured Dechloromonas sp.
GGTGCAGGCGGTGGCGCTGGCCAAATCGCTCTGCGATGATGTGGAATTCTCCGCGGAAGACGCCACGCGTTCGGATGTGGATTTCCTCTGCCGCATTATCGAAGCGGTCATCGATGCCGGCGCCGCCACGGTGAACATCCCCGACACCGTCGGCTATGCGACCCCGGATGAGTTCGGGGAACTGATTGCTACCATTCGGTCTCGTGTGCCGAATATTGAAAAGGCGGTCATCAGCGTGCACTGTCACAATGACCTCGGCCTGGCGGTGGCCAATTCGTTGGCCGCCGTGCGCAACGGCGCCGGCCAGGTGGAATGCACCATCAATGGCCTCGGCGAGCGGGCCGGCAACGCGGCCCTGGAAGAAATCGTCATGGCCGTGCGCACGCGGGGGGACATTTTCCCGGTCGAGACGCGCATCGACACCACGCAGATCGTGCCGGCCTCCAAGCTGGTGTCGCAAATCACCGGCTACCCGGTACAGCCGAACAAGGCCGTGGTCGGCGCCAATGCCTTTGCCCATGAATCCGGCATCCATCAGGACGGCGTCCTGAAACACCGCGAAACCTACGAAATCATGCGCGCCCAGGATGTCGGCTGGGCGCAGAACAAGCTGGTGCTGGGGAAGCATTCCGGGCGCAATGCCTTCAAGACTCGCCTTGCTGAACTGGGCATCGAACTTGCAAGCGACGAGGCCTTGAATGCCGCCTTTGCCCGCTTCAAGGAACTGGCCGACAAGAAGCACGAAATTTTCGACGAGGATCTGCATGCGCTGGTGTCCGATGAACTTGCGACGCCGGAGCAGGAGCATTACAAGCTCGTGTATTCGCACGTCTGCTCGGAGACTGGCGAAACGCCGCTGGCCACTGTCATCCTCAATGTGGGCGGCGTCGAGCACAAGGCGGAGGCCAGCGGCGGCGGGCCGGTCGATGCCACCTTCAAGGCCATCGAAAGCATTGCCGACAGCGGCGCGGAACTGCTGCTCTACTCGGTCAATGCCATCACCACCGGCACCGACGCCCAAGGCGAGGTCACGACGCGGCTCGCCAAGGGCGCGCGCATCGTCAATGGCAATGGCGCCGATACCGACATCGTCATCGCCTCGGCGCGCTCTTACCTGAATGCGCTGAACAAGCTGCATTCCTCGCTGGACAAGGTGCGCGCCCAAGGCGATATCTGAGCGGGGCGGTTCGGAAAACCGCCCTTGTCAGGCTCACGCCGGCAGATCGAAACCTTTCAGTTTGCGATACATGTCAACGGCATAGGAGTCGGTCATTCCGGCGACGAAATCGGCGATTTGCAGCAGACGGACGTAGGGGTCGGGATCGGGCTGGCCGTCGTGGGCGAGAAACTGACTGGGCAGCAGGCGGAGCAGCATGCGCTCGCGGGTCGTCATCCGGCCAAAGCCGCTGGCGGCTTCAACCGCGCTGGTGAATAAGCCGAGTAGCGCGCCGAGCACCTCGAAACCGGCGGTTTCGATTTCCAGCGCCGGCCGCGCCGTGTAGATGGTTTCCTTGGCCAGCTTGAGCACCGCCTGGAGCGGCACGGCGACCGGCGATTGGTCGAGCAGGTCGTCGTCGAAGCGGCCGGCCAGAATGGCCGCCTCGTTTTCCAGAAATACCGCCGCAGCGCTTTCGAGCAGGCGGCCGATGGCCTTGGCGCGCAGGTATTCGAGGCGCTCCTTGGGATCGTGCAGGCGTTCCAGACGGCCGCCGCTGACCGAGTCGCCGGCCAGGTCGCCGAGCAGGCACTCGGCGTCTCGGTAAGGCACGAAGCCGAGCTTGGCGGCGTCTTCCAGATCGACGATCAGATAGCAGGTGTCATCCGCCACCTCGACCAGAAAGGCCAGGGGATGACGACGCCAAGCCATGCCGGGGATGCGCTCGATGAGGCCGGTGGAGGCGGCGACGGCGCGAAAGCTTGGCGCGTCGTGCTGGAAAAAGCCGAATTTCTTGCCGCTCTTGCCATCGAGTTCCGCGTCCAGCGCCGAGGGCCGGGGGTATTTGGTGAAGGCCGCCAGCACCGCGCTGGTCAGTTGCAGACCGGGATTGGCCGGGCTTTGCAGTCGGGCGACGATGCGAAAGCCCTGAGCGTTGCCCTCGTAACGCTCGAAGTCGGCCCGCTGCGCGGAAGAAAAGGGATGGCGATCGAGCAGCCCGGAATTTCGAAACCATTCGCGGATCGCATCCTCGCCCGCATGGCCGAAAGGCGGATTGCCGATGTCGTGGGCCAGGCAAGCGGCGGCGACGATTGCCCCGAAATCGCCCGATTCGACCTGTTGCAGGCCATGCCGGGCGATGATCTCGCGGCCGACCACGGCCCCCAGCGAACGGCCGACGCAACTGGCTTCCAGGCTGTGGGTCAGGCGGGTGCGCACATAGTCGCTTTTCGATAGCGGAAAAACCTGGGTTTTGTCCTTGAGACGCCGGAAGGCCGAGGTAAAGACGATACGGTCGTAATCCTGCTGGAAGGCGGTGCGCTCGGGCGAGCCCGGCGTCTTGCCGGCCCCCGGCCGCTCGGCCGATAGCAGTTTTTCCCAGATTTTTCGTTTGCCCATGATGGAATGGAGGAGGGGATAGAGCCGCGAGTTTACCCCGCTTCGCGCATCGCTCGCTTGATGGACAACGAACAAGGCCTGCGTCGCCGAATCCCCGTCGCCCGGGCAGGGATAAGTGCTTTCGTCGATGGGTAAGCGGCCCGGCACGCTGATGCGGGGTGGTTTTGCGATAGCGGAAATGCAAGAGGCGTATTTAAATTGCGTTGAGCGGCGATGACAATTGGGCGATTCGCGGTCCGGAAAAGCCTGCGGATCGAAGCGCGCCAATCGAGAGCATCCGTGGGGCTTGATCTATATTTGTCCTTACAGTAGCGTGCGGCTTTTGCTCGACAATAATTAGCCAGAGGAGGGAAGGCATGGAACGCGAAGCCATGGAATTTGATGTTGTCATTATTGGCGGCGGTCCGGCCGGCTTGGCGTCGGCCATCAGGCTCAAAGAACTGGCGGCGGAAAAGGGCAGCGACATCACGGTCTGCCTGATCGAAAAAGGCGCTGAAATCGGCGCCCATATTCTTTCCGGGGCCGTCATCGACCCGCGCGCCCTGAGCGAATTGCTGCCCAACTGGAAGGCGGACGGCGCGCCGCTCCATGCCCCGGTGTGCGAAGACCGCTTCTACATCTTTTCTGAAACCGGCGCCATGCGCGTTCCCAATTCCCTGTTGCCGCGCTGTTTTCACAACGAGGGCAATTACGTCATCTCCTTGGGCAATCTCTGCCGCTGGCTGGGCGAGCAGGCCGAGGCGCTCGGCGTTGAAATCTACCCGGGCTTTGCCGGCGCCGAGGTGCTGTACGACGACCAGGGCGCGGTGAAGGGCGTCGCCACCGGCGACATGGGGCGGCTGCACGACGGCTCCGAAGGCCCCAATTTCCAGCCGGGCATGGAACTCCTGGGCAAATACACCTTCTTCGCCGAAGGCTGCCGCGGCCACCTCGGCAAGCAGTTGATCGAGAAGTTCCAGCTCGACGCCGATGCCGATCCGCAAACTTATGGCATCGGCCTGAAAGAGCTGTGGGAAATCCCGCCGGACCAGCACCAGACCGGCCTGGTCGTGCACAGCGGCGGCTGGCCGATGGACGCGGCGACCTATGGCGGCGGCTTTCTCTACCATCAGGAGAATAATCAGGTTGCCGTCGGCTTCGTCGTCGGTCTGAATTACGACAACCCGCACCTGTCGCCCTACGAGGAATTTCAGCGCTTCAAGACCCATCCGGAAATCCGAAAATTCCTCGATGGCGGCAAGCGCATCGCTTACGGCGCTCGGGCGCTGACCGCCGGCGGCCTGCAATCGCTGCCCAAGACCGTGTTCCCCGGCGGCGTGCTGATCGGCGACGATGCGGGCTTCCTCAATGCTGCCCGCATCAAGGGGACGCATTGCGCCATCAAGACCGGGGCCTTGGCCGCCGAGGCCTGTTTCGCGGCCTTGCAGGCCGGCCGCAGTCACGATGCGCTGACCGCCTATCCGGAAGCTTTCCGCGACAGTTGGCTGTACGCCGAACTGCACGCGGCGCGCAACTTCAAGCCCTGGATGGCCATGGGTCTGAAATTCGGCTCGCTGATGTTTGGCATCGACCAGTTGGTGCTTCGCGGCAAGGCGCCGTGGACGCTGCATCATGCCACGGAGGATTACGCGGATCTGAAGCCCGCCGCCGAGTGCCCGAAAATCGACTACCCGAAGCCCGATGGCGTGCTGACCTTCGATCGCCTGTCCTCGGTTTTCCTGTCCTCGACCAACCACGAGGAAGACCAGCCCTGCCACTTGCAGTTGAAGGACGCGGCCGTGGCGATCTCGGTCAATCTGGCCAAGTATGACGCGCCGGAAGAGCGTTACTGTCCCGCCGGCGTCTACGAAATCCTGCACGACGAGGCGGGCGCTCCGCGCTTGCAGATCAACGCCCAGAACTGCCTGCACTGCAAAACCTGCGACATCAAGGACCCGACGCAAAATATCAATTGGGTCGCGCCTCAAGGTGGCGAAGGTCCGACCTATCCGAATATGTGATGCTTTATAATTCGCCGGCTAAAACCCCTTTGGGAGAACAATAGATGGGCTTTCTTGCCGACAAGAAAATTCTGATCACCGGGCTGCTGTCGAAACATTCCATCGCCTACGGCATCGCCAAGGCCTGTTATCGCGAAGGCGCGCAACTGGCTTTTACCTACCAGAACGAGCGCTTTCTCGACCGCATCACCAAGTTTGCCGCCGAATTCGACAGCAAGCTCGTGTTTCCCCTCGATGTCAGCAGCGACGAGCAGATCGCCGCGGTATTCAGCGAACTCGGCAAGCACTGGGATGGTCTCGACGGCCTGGTGCATGCCATCGCCTACGCGCCGACCGAGGCGATCGAGGGCGATTTCCTCAATGGCATATCGCGCGAAGCCTTCCGCATCGCCCACGATATTTCCTCCTACAGCTTCCCGGCGCTGGTCAAGGCCGCCCGGCCGATGATGCAGGGCCGCAAGAGCTCGGCGCTGGCCCTCTCTTATCTGGGCGCTGAAAAGACGATGCCGAATTACAACACCATGGGTCTGGCCAAGGCCAGCCTGGAAGCGGCGACGCGCTATCTGGCCTTCTGCCTCGGCCCCGAAGGCATCCGCACCAACAGCATTTCCGCCGGCCCGATCAAAACCCTGGCCGCCTCCGGCATCGGCAATTTCGGCAAACTCCTGGCTTACAACGCCCAC
>CAZFHE010000313.1:0-3327 GCA_964518615.1 uncultured Dechloromonas sp.
GTCGTCGATAGCGCCATCCGCGACATCGTCCGCTACTACACCCGCGAGGCGGGCGTTCGGGCGCTGGAACGCGAGATTTCCAAAATCTGCCGCAAGGTGGTCAAGACCCTGCTCCTCCGAAAGCGCGATAGCCGGGTCATCGTCAATGCCAAGAATCTCGACAAATTCCTCGGCGTGCGCCGCTACAGCTTTGGCATGGCCGAAAAGGAAAACCAGATCGGCCAGGTCACCGGCCTCGCCTGGACCGAGGTCGGCGGCGAGCTCCTGACCATCGAATGCGCCAACATGCCGGGCAAGGGCAATATCCTGCGCACCGGCTCACTGGGCGACGTGATGAAGGAATCGGTCGAAGCCGCCCGCTCGGTGGTGCGCGCCCGCGCCGAGCGTCTGGGCATCAAGGCCGACGCCTTCGAGAAAACCGACATCCACATCCATGTGCCCGAAGGTGCCACGCCCAAGGATGGGCCGTCGGCCGGCATTGCCATGACCACCGCCCTGGTTTCCTCCTACACCGGCATCCCGGTGCGCTGCGAGGTCTGCATGACCGGCGAGATCACGCTGCGCGGCGAGGTATTGGCCATCGGCGGACTCAAGGAAAAGCTGCTGGCCGCCGTGCGCGGCGGACTGAAAACGGCGCTGATTCCCGAAGAAAACGTCAAGGATCTGACCGAAATCCCGGACAACATCAAAAACAAGATCGAAATCGTCCCGGTCAAGTGGATCGACCAGGTGCTCGAACGCGCCCTCGAACACAAACCCGAGGCGCTGCCGGAACAAAGCGAGAAAAACCCGGAGGTCAAGGCCGCCGGTGAAACCGCCGCGACCGCCGTGCTGACCCATTGATTTGGAATGCGAGCGCGACGCCATCCCCGCTTCCGCGCCCGGCGCGCGGCCCGGGAAAATGGCGTCATCCGGCGAGAATCGGCTTGACACAAGGATTTCCGGAGAGATATAACTCCGTCCGCGCCAAAATTTCCTTTTTCAATTCATCCATGCAAGGGATTCAAAATGAACAAGACCGAACTCATCGACCAGATCGCCGCTGCCGCAGAAATTTCCAAGGCCGCCGCTGGCCGGGCGCTTGATGCCACCGTCGCCGCCGTCAGGGATGCGCTGAAGAACGGCGACACGGTTAACCTGGTTGGTTTCGGCACCTTCTACGTCGGCGAGCGCGCCGCCCGCACCGGCCGCAATCCCCGCACCGGCAAGGCGCTGGAAATCAAGGCCGCCAAGTCGCCGAAATTCCGCGCTGGCAAGACCCTGAAAGACGCCATCAACTGATCATCGTGGGTGCTTAGCTCAGTTGGTAGAGCGTCGCCCTTACAAGGCGAAGGTCGGCGGTTCGACCCCGTCAGCACCCACCACCCGCTTCACCGCAGTAAAAACCCCGCTCCGCTGGCGGGGTTTTTTATGGGCCTTGCAGGAGCGCATCTCAGCCCTTGCGGCCGTGCCCGGTGCCCGTCTGGGTGGCGGAAAGAATGCCGCGCAGGATGTTGATTTCTTCCTTCTCCAGCCGCGCCCGGCCAAACAGGCGGCGCAGCTTGGGCAACAGGCGGCCGGGCTGGGCGGGATTGAAAAAGCCGGTGGCGGTCATCACCGCTTCCAGGTGGCGTATCAAGCCCTCGTTTTCATCGGCCGTGGCCAGGGGCGAGGCGAAGGGCGTCACCGCCTGCCCGCCCTGCGGCGGCTGCCCGGCAAAGGCCGTCATCCGGCATTCGTAGCACAGTAATTGCACCGCCGACCCGAGATTGAGGGAACTGAAGCCGGGATCGGTGGGAATGGTGACCGCGGCCTGGCAACGCAATACCTCCTCGTTGGAGAGGCCGGCCGTCTCGTTGCCGAACACCAGCGCCACGGGCCCCTGCCGCGCCTCGGCCAACAAGCGCGCCACCGACTCGCGCGGGGCGCCGGGCGGCGGGCCGAGATCGCGCTGGCGGGCCGACAGGGCGATGGCGAAAACGCAATCGGCCAGCGCCGCGTCCAGCGAATCCACCACGCTCGCCCCCCGCAGCACATCGACGGCGCCGGTGGCCCGGGTATCGGCTTCGGCGTCGGGGAAGCGCTTGGGCGCGACCAGGCGCAATTCGCGCAGCCCCATCGTCTTCATCGCCCGCGCCGCCGCGCCGATGTTGCCGGGATGACTGGGACGGCACAGCACCACGCGGATGCGCGACAACAGGAGTTCCGGGTTCATGGTGTAAAATCCGTGGTTTGAAAATACGAATCGGGCGGAAATCCTGGGCGGAAATCCTGTCCCCCAAGCCGCCCGATCGCTCTTTAAGCCCATGCATCCAGCACTGAACATCGCCATCAAGGCGGCGCGCCGCGCCGGCCAGATTATCAATCGCGCCTCGAACGACCTCGATCGGCTGACGGTTTCGACCAAGAAACCCAACGATTTCGTCACTGAAGTCGATAAGGCCGCCGAAGCCGCGATTATCGAAACCCTGCTCGAGGCGTATCCGACGCACGGCATTCTAGCAGAGGAGTCCGGCCAGCAAGCCGGCAAGGGCGACGAGGAATACCAGTGGATCATCGACCCGCTCGACGGCACCACCAATTTCATTCACGGCCTGCCGCAGTACGCGATTTCCATCGCCCTCGCCAAGGGCGGCGTGATCGAGCAGGCGCTGGTTTTCGATCCCAATCGCAATGAGTTGTTCACCGCGAGCAAGGGCGGCGGCGCCTTCCTCAACGAGCGCCGCATCCGCGTCTCGGGGCGCACCCGGCTCGCCGCCGCGCTGATCGGCACCGGCTTCCCCTACCGGATGTTCGAGCACATCGACCTCTATCTCGCCATTTTCAAGGAATTGGCGCAAAAGACCGCCGGCCAGCGCCGCCCGGGCGCTGCCTCGCTCGATCTCGCCTATGTCGCCTGCGGGCGTTACGACGCGTTCTGGGAATTCGGCCTCGCCCCCTGGGACATCGCCGCCGGCGCTCTGCTGATTTCCGAGGCCGGCGGCCTGATCAGCGATCTGCGCGGCGAAGCCAATTATCTGGAAACCGGTAATGTGGTCGCCGGCACGCCCAAGGTTTTCGCGCCGCTGATCAAGCTGATCGAGGAAAAATTGCCGGAAACCGTGCGCGGCTGATCCCGCGTGCGGCCTGGCCGGGCTTGCTAGTCCAAGCGATGAGTTTATTCCGAACCAAGAACATCGACGCCATGCTGGCCGTGGCACGCAATGACGGGCTGAAAAAGGTACTCGGCCCGCTCGATTTGATTCTGTTGGGCATCGGCGCCATCGTCGGCACCGGCATTTTCGTGCTCACCGGCACCGGCGCGCTGACCGCCGGGCCTGCGTTGATGGTGTCTTTCGTCATCGCCGC
>CAZFHE010000314.1:0-2589 GCA_964518615.1 uncultured Dechloromonas sp.
TTGCCATGTCGCCCAGGGCCGTCCATCCGCCTGGCCGCTGGCGACCGGGTTGCCGTTGGCCAGCAGGATGGGAAAAGCGGCCCGATCAGCATGCAGCGTTACCGTGTAGGCGGACATCACATCCGGCCGGTCGAGAAACCAGGTGATGCGCCGAAATCCCTGGGCCTCGCATTGCGTGAAATACCCGTCCCGCGAGCGGTAAAGGCCGGACAGCCGGGTATTCCGATCAGGATGGATACGCACCACGGTCTGCAAGCAAAATTGGTCGGGCGTATTGGCGAGAGTCAGCGTACTCGGCGTCAATTCATAATCCGCAGGCTGGCCGTTCAAGCGAACCGCCAGCGTCTCCAGCGCCTCGCCATCGAGCGCCAGCGGCTGCGCGCCCCCCCCCGGATTACGCCGCACCGCCAGCGTGGCGGTCACCACGGTGGCCTCGCCCCCAATATCGAAATCGAGATCAACCGTGTCGATCAGCCAGGCGGGCGGGGTGTAGTCCTTGAGGTAAATGGTCGGCGGGGTGTCGGGTTTCATGCTTATTCAGACAAAGGTTGCGAAAGCGCACGATGATACCGCCGCTTCAAAAATGCTCAGGCCCGATCGAGACTTTGGAAACCTTCCGGCAGAGTTTCGGCGGCGTGGAGCACATAGGCGCCCCCATCAGGCAATGTCTACTAATCTCTAAATAAATTATTCACCCGGCAATTACGGATCGAGATGATTTCATTGCCATTTCCTGTAGGGGCACGGCATGCCGTGCCCCTACAGTGCAACCCTTAATCGCCGGTTCTATAGTAGACATTGCCACCCTCATGCCCCTCGAAACAACATAGGATTTGCATGGAAAACCCATCAGCGCACCGCCACCGTCCCGCCCTTCCAGGCCGGGTCTTGCCAGCGGTAGAAGGCGCTCAGGCTGCCGGGCTGGTCGGCGCGGCGCTCCACGGCCAGGGTGCTGCGGTTCCAGAGCTCGAAGCTCGTTTTGCTTTGCCCGTTTGACACGATTTCGCGGGCGACGAGCATTTGTTTGTTGCCAGGAACCCAGCCGGCGAATTCGAGGTAGCCGAGTTCCGGGTTGTCGGTCGATGGCGGCACGATGTCGAGTTGCCAGACATCCTGTTCCTTGCGAAACACCCATAACTCGCGCCAGGTATCCAGCGGCTGCACGGCCAGCGTCATGGAATTGCCATCCGGGCTGACGGTAAGAGAGGCTGTCCAGACATGGCCGAAGGTGCAGTGCGCGGATGCTTCCGGCGCGTTCCTGCCGCCGCTCTTGCCATCGTTCGCCGGGACGACTTGTACGCAGGTTTGTCCGGGCTTTTCGCCGGCCGCGACCTGAATGCCGGGCTGCCCTTTGAGGGGCAGGACAAATGTTTGCGGCTGGCTGGCCCAGCGCGATGCGCCGACGCGGATGGCGGCGACATGCCAGGCAAGACGGTCGCCCACGCTCAGCGCATTCTTGTCGATCCCGGCCAGCAGGGTTTCGGCATTTTGCCCGGCTTCAAGCACGGCGACTGACTCGCTGCCCGGTGTCATGGCCTGACGGTGAGCGATGCTTGCCCATACGCCGGCGGCGCGGATTTTGAGGCGGTTTTTCAGGTGTTCCGGCAAATCGCCGCGACGCGCGCCGTCTTCCATAGCTCGGCCCAGCGTTTCCGCCCGCTGGAGGTCGCTTGCGAGCCGCTCGGAAGGCAGAAGGGTCGTTTTGACACAGTCGTGCCGGGTCAACGAGAGCGCCGCGTTGGCTTTCTGCACGGAACTGGCCGGCATGGCCAGCACCTGCCGCCAGGCATCGCCGTCATAGCAAAGCGTTATTTTGTCGTTGCGCTCGACGCTGTAGAACGCAAGGCCATAACTGGCGACGGTTTCCATATGCGCGGACACCAACTGGGCCGTTTTTTCGGGATTGGCGCGGGAGGCGCGCCCTGCCAAACGCTCAGCCATGACGCCGAGCGCCGCGAACACATCGGCGCTGATCATCTCGGCGGGCGCGGCTTTCAGGAAGGCCGCGCCATAAGCGATCCCCAAGGCTTCACTGCCCGGCTGGTTCTTCAGAAACTCGGCCACGGCCAAGAGCTTGGGCGCTTCCTGAGCGGTGAGCGGATGCCGGGCGGCCTGCGTGGCAAGGACGTAACCAGCGCGCTCGCGCCGGTGGTCGTAGACCTGGAGGTAATCGCCCTTGAGGCCGCGCACTTCCAGCGTATCGCCCTGCGTCAGCACGGCATGGCGGGGCGCATTTTCTTCCGGCGCGCCGCGCAGGGGGATTTGGTCCTGGGTGACGATGGCGAGACTGAGCAAGAGTTCGAGCATGGGGAAACCTCTTGAAAATGGATGGAGGTAGTGGATGTGTTTAAGGGCGCACGGTCAGCTTCGCGGAAAATGGGGCCGGCCGTGCTTCATTTCAGTTGTCTTCGCCCGGCATGCGCCCGATCAGGTTTTCGCCGATGAAGCGGCCGTTGGTACCGGGGGGCGCAACGATGACTTGTACCTTGTCGGCGAGTTTTTCGGCCAGCGTTTTCTGGATCAGCAGCGGGTTTTTGGTGATGATCGCGCCTTCGCGCGCCATTTGTTCGCTGTTGACCTTGCCGACCT
>CAZFHE010000315.1:0-2701 GCA_964518615.1 uncultured Dechloromonas sp.
CCGCGCTGGCCGCTGATGGATATTTCGGCCCGCGGCGCGAAGTAAGGAGGGGCGCGGCATCCCGAACCTTGCGGGCGCGTTTCCAGATGGTTTTTTGTGCCGGCGCGGCCCCGGCTCAGGATTTTTTCTTCTTCTTGCCGCCGATCTTGCTTTCCTGACCCGCCAGCAATCGCTGGATATTCTGCCAATGCTTGGCGATCAGCGCGATGGCGATGATGCCGACCACCGCCAGATGGCTGCCGCCGCCGTGGCCGAGCGCGGAGTACACCGGGGCCAGGGCGGCCGCGATCACGGCGGCGGCCGACGAATAGCGGCAGACGACGGCGATGAACAGCCAGGTGGCGAGTACGGCGAGGCCCAGCAGCGGGTCGAGGGCAAAGAGCACGCCCGCGCCGGTGGCGACGCCCTTGCCGCCCTTGAAGCGGAGAAAGACCGGGAAGAGGTGGCCGAAGAAAACCGCCAGCGCGACCAGACCGACAACGGCCTCCGACAGCCCGAATTGCTGGGCGGCGAAAACGGCGGCCCAGCCTTTCAGCGCATCGCCAATCAGGGTGAATAGCGCGGCCTTTTTGTTGCCGCTACGCAGCACATTGGTCGCGCCGGGATTGCCCGAGCCGTAGGTGCGCGGATCGGCGAGGCCAAACAGCCTGGAGGCGATCATGGCGAAGGGAATGGAGCCGAGCAGATAGGCGGCGACGATGGCAAGGGCGGCGAACATGATGGCGAGGGCGGCTGGGGGTACAATCGCGCCAAATTCTACACCGCCGGAACGTCCCCGACTTTGCATGGACATCATTTTCATCGAAGAGCTGCGCGCTGAAACCTGGATCGGCATTTATCCGCGCGAGAAAGCCATGCCGCAGACCGTCGAGATTTCGCTGCGGATCGGCGTATCTACGACCTCGGCCGGGGCCAGCGACGATATCCGCGACACCGTCGACTATGCGGCGGTCGTCGAGCGTCTGCGCGCCGATCTCTGCGGCAGTCATTTCAATTTGCTGGAAAAACTGGCCGAGCACATCGCCACCTGGCTCCTGGAGAATTTCGCCGCCCAATGGGTGCGCGTCTCGGTCGCCAAGCTCGGCATGATCGCGGGCGTCAGGCGCGTCGGCGTCTGTATCGAACGCTCGGTCTAGCCCCATGAAACTCACGCCCTCCTGGCTGGCCGCCGCCGCGCGGCGCGGCATCATCACCGAGCAGCAGGCCGAGGCCCTGTGGGCTTTTGCGAAGGCCGGCGACGCCTCGGATGCGCCCGCCTTCCGGCCCGCGCACATTCTCTATTACCTGGGCGGACTGGTCGCCATTGGCGCGATGACGCTCTTCATGGCGATGGGCTGGGAGCGTTTCGGGCACGGCGGCCTGCTGGCCATCACGGTCGGCTATGCAGCGATCGGAATCTTCGTCACCGAATGGCTGCTGCGGCAAAAACTGCGCCTTCCCGCCGGCCTCACCGCCGCCTTCGCGCTGGCCCTCGTGCCGCTGGCGGTGTACGCCCTGCAAGGCGCCCTGGGGCTATGGTCCGATGAAGGAAAGTCCTGGGCCTACCGCGACTATCACCGCTGGATTGATGCGCGCTGGCTGACGATGGAACTCTCCACGCTCGCCGCCGGCGCGCTGATGTTGTGGCGCTATCGCCTGCCTTTTCTGGTCATGCCCATTGCCGTCACCCTCTGGTATATGAGCATGGATTTTTCCCGTCTGCTGGCGGCTTGCGATGCCGGTTACGGTTGTTGGGATGCCTACAAAACCATTTCCATGTTTTTCGGACTGGCCATGCTGATTCTCGCGCTGATCGTCGATCTGCGCGCCCATCTCGCGCGGCGCGCCGGGCGCGATTACGCCTTCTGGCTGTATCTGGCGGGTCTCCTGGCCTTCTGGGGCGGCCTGAGCGCCATGAATTCGGATAGCGAATGGAGCAAGTTTGGCTATCTGTGCATCAATCTGCTGCTCATTGCCACGGGGGCCGTGCTGTCGCGCCGGGCCTTCGCCGTATTCGGCGGGATGGGGGTCGCGGGCTACCTCGGCCATCTGGCCTCCCATGTATTCAAGGACAGCCTGATGTTTCCGTTTGCGCTCTCCTTGATCGGCTTTGCCATCATCGGGCTGGGCATCCTGTGGCAGCGGCGCGAACAAGCCATCACCCGGCGGCTGCGCGGCCTCTTGCCGCCCGCCTGGCGGGAAAGGCTGGAGCCTGACGCCTAGAGCAATTTTGGTTCAATCCCTAACGCATTCGTTGCCTGGGGCTTGTAGGTTGGAGGTGTAAGCGCGCGGCCATTTTGGCACTAATTCGCGCACTTTTTGGCACTGCGGCCTACCGCGAAATCCCCCGCACAACTACAGCCGTCGCCTCAGCCGGGGCGCACGCGTTACTGACGGTCCCTAGTCGTCCGATCTGGGCCTTAGCTTTAACGGCCTGAACCACGTCGTTCTGGCACTGCACCATGTCGTCGGTCAGGTGCATCGAGAGGGCAAAACTGCCCAGGACGTGCAGGCCATAGGCGCCAGCCAGGCATAGGGCAAAGGCGGTGATCGGTTTCATCGTCAAACCTCCCAGTGGGTTAAGTCCAATGACGGTGGCAACCGCCGCCCGTGCCGGTCAAAACAGCCCGCCCATCACCTGCGGCTCGTAGTTCATAATCACCAGCTCGCCGCTTTCCTTCGGCTTGCCCTGGTTGTTGGCCACGCTGTACTTGATGTTCAG
>CAZFHE010000316.1:0-4421 GCA_964518615.1 uncultured Dechloromonas sp.
ATGCCGCCGCCAAGCGCCGCCTGCGCGACCTGCCGACGGTACCCGGCCTGTGGTGCGTGCAGGGTTTCGGCGCGCGCGGCATCGTCTGGTCGGCGCTGATGGCCGATCTGCTGGTGAGCCGTCTGGAAGGCGAACCCTTGCCGCTGGAGAGCGATCTCGCCGATGCGGTCAGTCCGGGCCGTTTTTTTGTCGGCGCTGGCCGATGAGCCATCTGCCATCCAGGGTGGCGTCAAAGGGCGGCGTCGTTGACACCGGCACAGTCCTATAATAAAACCCCAAGACGCTCATGGTTTCCGCTTCCCTCCCGGCGCTGCATTCCTTATGCCGTCTGTTTTTCAGGCGGCCCCGGCAACCGGAACAGCGGGTCAACTATTTTTCCTCTCAGGAGTTCTGCGCCATGCTTGGAAAGTTGGTTCGCTTCATTCGCTCCGGCAACTCGTCACCCGCCTCCCACCCGCTGCTGACCCGGATCGAGGTCGCCATCGGCAATGGCATCAATGAGGCCCCGGGTTATGCGGAGCGCCTGCTCCCGGCCACTCAAAAAGCACTGGAATATTTCGAGCGCCAGATCGCGGCCATTCCAGGCCCCGATCCCCTCGCGACCGGCCCGCTGTTCGAAGGCACCGATCAGATCAGCCATGCCCTCGGGCGCAGCCTGGCGGTCAAGGAGGCCATGAAGGAATTGCCGGCCGATGGCGAAGTCCACGCCCTCTTGGGTTTGCGCCTCAAAACCGTCAATGGCAACCCGCCGCACCTGGCCGACCATACGCTGCGCAGTCTGGCCGATAGCGCCGATGCCTGCCGGGAAAAGCTCTGCCTCGCGGCTTTCGACCGGCTGCTGTGCAATTTCGCCTACCATGTGGAGAAATTGAAGCGCCAGGATCAGAAACAAGCGGTCGCCTGGGATTGGGATCTACAGCACGACAGCGCCAAGATGGCGGCCAACGAAACGCGGCCGCCATCCGTCAAGACCACGAAGGAACTCACGCCAGACAATCTGGCATCGGGGCTCCTGAGCTGGCTCGCCGCGCCGGAATGCTTCTTGCGCATGGAAGGCGCCAAAAATTCCCTACGCACCCGCAACGACCCGGAGGCGACGCGGCACATGCCCTTGCTGCATTGCAGCGACCGGCGGCAATGGTATGTCTGCCTGGTTTCCTTCCCGGCCGCCGAGGCCGCCGCGGCCTTGAAGCGCGAAACCCATAATCACCGCTACATCCTGATCTGAGCGGCTCGCCCGCCGCCCTTCCCGGGCAGTGTCTCGCCCCGACATTGCCCGGAATCAATGCGCCCGCCCTGCTAAACTTCTGGTTTCACTTCGACAATAAACCAGAAAGACGCGCATGAAGATCGAAACCCTTGCCGTTCATGGCGGCTATCCCCCCGATCCGACCACCAAGGCGGTCGCGACTCCCATCTACCAGACCTCCTCCTACGCCTTCGACAGTACCCAGCACGGGGCCGATCTGTTCGACCTGAAGGTGGCCGGCAATATCTACACGCGGATCATGAATCCGACCACCGACGTGCTGGAAAAGCGCATCGCCTTGATGGAAGGCGGCATCGCCGCGCTGGCGATGGCTTCCGGCATGGCCGCCATCACCGCCGCGATCCAGACCATCGCCGAGGCCGGCGACAATATCGTCACCTCCAGCACGCTGTACGGCGGCACCTATAATCTTTTCGCCCACACCTTGCCCAAGTACGGCATCGAGGTGCGCTTTGCCGATTACCGCGATCCGGACGGCTTCGAAAAACTGATCGACGGCAGAACCAGGGCCGTTTTCTGCGAATCGGTCGGCAACCCGCTCGGCAATATCACCGATTTCGAGAAACTGGCCGAGATCGCCCACCGGCACGGCGTGCCCGTCATCGTCGACAACACCGTGCCCTCGCCCTATCTGTGCCGCCCCTTCGAGCATGGCGCCGACATCGTCGTCCATTCCCTGACCAAATACCTGGGCGGCCACGGCAATTCGCTCGGCGGCATCATCGTCGATAGCGGCAAGTTCCCCTGGTTCGATCACAAGGCGCGATTCAAGTGCCTGAACGAGCCGGATGCCTCCTACCACGGCGTCGTCTACACCGAGGCGCTCGGCCCCGCCGCCTACATCGGCCGCGCCCGCGTCGTGCCGCTGCGCAACATGGGCGCCGCCATCAGCCCCTTCAATGCCTTCATGATTCTGCAAGGCATCGAAACCCTGGCGCTGCGCATGGACCGCATTTGCGACAATGCGCTGACAATCGCCCGCTTCCTGCAAGGCCACCGCCAGGTCGGCTGGGTCAATTACGCGGGCCTCCCCGAGCACAAGGATCACGCGCTGGTGCAGAAATACATGGGCGGCCGCGCCTCCGGCATCCTCAATTTCGGCGTCAAGGGCGGCCGCGAAGCCGGCGGCAGATTCCAGGATGCGCTGCAACTGGTCACCCGCCTGGTCAATATCGGCGACTGCAAGACGCTGGCCTGCCACCCGGCCTCGACCACGCACCGCCAGCTGTCGCCGGAAGAACTGAGCAAGGCCGGCGTCTCCGAGGACATGATCCGGCTATCGGTCGGCATCGAGCATGTCGACGATCTGATCGCCGATCTCGACCAGGCGCTGAACGCCGCCTGAGCCAAGGCCCCTTCCCGAAAAACCCGGCGCAAAGCCGGGTTTTTTTATTCTTCGGCAGACTCAAAGCCGTGAGGAATCGCCCTATCGCGGCCCATGCGCGTTCAACGGGAACCGGGATCACGAGATTATTCGAGGCTCGCCATCGTGGCCGCGCGCCAGGTTTGGCGTTAAGCCAGGGTTAACTTTCCCCTCACCATAATTCGGGGGTCGATTCACCCAAAGGAGCCAACCGTGCATCGCTTTCTCCCCATGCTCTTGCTTGCCGCCTGCGGCTTGGCGCTTGCGGAGGCGCCGCGCCAGATCGCGGATCACTACGCCGTGGCCGAAGGCGACGGCTTCGCCGCCTCCGCGTCGCGCGGCGCGGCATTCTTTGCCCGCCAGTTTGGCATCTCCGACAAGATGCCCTCCTGTACCGCCTGCCACACCGCCAATCCGTCCCATGCCGGCCGGCACGCGATTACCGGCAAGTCGATCAAGCCCCTGGCGATTGCCGCCAATCCCAATAGCCTGAGCGATCCGGCCAAGGTCGAAAAATGGTTTACCCGCAATTGCAAGGAAGTCGCCGGCCGCGCATGCACGCCCGGCGAGAAGGCCGACTTCATGGCCTATTTGATGGAGCTTCGTTGACATGAAAGCTATCGCTCTCCTCTTGGCCCTGTGCCTGCTGATACCGGCCGCCCAAGCCGGCAAGCATAAGCAGAAAATCGGCCTTCCCGCCGCTGTTTCGCCAGCCTATGTCAAGGAATGCGGGGACTGCCATGTGGCTTTTCTGCCCCAGCTTCTCTCCGCCAGGGATTGGCAAAGCGTCATGGCCAATCTGGAAAAACATTACGGCGACAATGCGGAAATCGCCGACAAGACGCGCCAGGAAATCACCGATTTTCTCGTTCGCAATGCCGATTCAAGAGCCTACTCGGCTGGGGCGAACTCGGCGCGCTGGCCCCTGCCCAAGCTGACTGAAACGGACTGGTTCCGACATGAACACCGCAAAATAGCCAATACGCTATGGACCGACCCGCAGGTTCGCAGCGCCAGCAACTGCGCTGCCTGCCATTCGGGGGCCGAACAGGGCAGCTACCGGGAAGAAGAGCTGCGTATGCCGGGGGGCGCTCGCCATGGACACTGGTAAGCAGAAGGCTCTGGTTTGGGATTTGCCGGTGCGCGTGGGCCATTGGCTATTGGTCGCCTCTTTTGTCACGGCCTGGCTGACCGGCGAAAGCGAGGAATGGCGCTTGATCCATGTCTATGCGGGCGGCCTCATGCTCGGGATTGCGTCCTTCCGCCTGCTTTGGGGATTCATAGGAAGCCCCCATGCGCTGTTCGCCGATTTCGTGCGCGGGCCTCGGGCCGTGATCGACTATCTCCAGCATCTCATCCACAAGCAGCCCCGGCATTTCAGCGGCCACAACCCGGCGGGCGGCTGGGCGGTCATGGCCTTGCTGAGCCTGATACTGCTGGGCGGCGTCAGCGGCTGGCTCAACTATCAGGAATTGGGCGGCGAGTGGGCAGAAGAGCTACACGAGATCACGGTCCATCTGCTGCTCGCCGTGGCGGCGCTGCATCTGTGCGGCGTGCTCGTCAGTTGCGCGTTGCATCGGGAAAACCTGGTGGTTTCGATGCTGACGGGCACAAAGCGCGTCCCAGCCGAAGACGCCATCGCCAGTTCGCGCCCCATCGCCGCGCTGGCGATGCTGCTCTGGGCCGTGACGCTCTCCTGGCTGCTCGGCAATTAGAGCAGTTTGGATTCAAGCGCATACATTTTTCGCTGCCCCCATCCCAGCCTTCCCCCGCAAGCGGGGGAAGGAG
>CAZFHE010000317.1:0-2474 GCA_964518615.1 uncultured Dechloromonas sp.
AGCACATGACCTTCGCTGTCGCGGATCAGATCGAGCGCCATCCATTCGACGAAGAACTGGGTATTGGCCTTGACGTTGCGCTGATACATCGCGTGCAACATGGCGTGACCGGTACGGTCGGCGGCGGCGCAGGAACGGCGCACCGGCTTTTCGCCGAAATTGGACATGTGGCCGCCGAACGGACGCTGGTAAATCTTGCCGTTGTCGGTACGGTCGAACGGCATGCCGTAATGCTCAAGCTCGACGACGCACTCATTGGCCTTTTGCACCATGAATTCGATCGCGTCCTGGTCGCCGAGCCAGTCGGAGCCCTTGACGGTGTCGTACATGTGCCAGTGCCAGTGATCCTCCTCGGAATTGCCGAGCGAGGCGGCGACGCCGCCCTGGGCGGCGACGGTATGGGAACGGGTCGGGAAGACCTTGGAGAGCACGGCCGTTTTCAGACCGGCTTCGGACAATTGAATCGCGGAACGCAGACCGGCGCCGCCGGCGCCAACGATGACCGCATCAAATTTCAGGACAGGAATACTCACGCTTACAGCCTCCAGAGAATCGCAGCAGCCCACGCGGCATAGCCCACCAGCGCGGTAATGGTCAGCACATGCAAGGTCAGGCGCAGGCCCGTACACTTGACATAGTCCATCCAGATGTCACGCACGCCGATCCAGGCGTGGTAAAAAAGGCTGACGAAGAACAAGAAGGTCAGGAACTTGATGACGCCATTGGCGAACACGCCCTGCCAGGCCTCGAAGCTTGACGGCTGGACGACGAGCAGCACGACGGCGATCAGCACCGCATAGACCGCCATGATGATGGCGGTGGCGCGCTGGGCAATCCAGTCCTTGAGGCCGTAATGGGCCCCGACAACGATACGGTTGATCACAGCAGAACCCCCCACAGAACCAGGGTCAGCGGAATGCTGACAGCAAAGACGACGGCCGACGACTTGCCGGCGACTTCCTTCTCGATGCCGATATGCAGATCGAGCAGCAGGAAACGGATACCGGCGCAGAAGTGATGCACGAAAGCCCAGATCAAGCCGGCGAAGAGCACCTTGACGGGCAGCATGGCCGCCGCCGACTGGAAGGTGGCGAAACAATCCGGCGAGGTCAGGCTCGCGCCGAATAGCCAGAGCAATACCGGAAGAAAAAGAAACAGACCCGCGCCGCTGATGCGATGCAGAATCGAAACCTTGGCCGCCAGCGGCAGCTTGATGGTCGTCAAGTCCAAATTTCTTGGACGCTTCTTGATGGTCATTTCTGCCATGAACGTCACCCCTCGCTTAAATTTGCGGCTAGCCGCCTGTGCGTGAAAAGAAACAAATTATACATTCACAATCCGTTGCCGCCACGGCCTCTGGCAGCGCTGTTCAAGGATTCGCCCCTCATCGTCCCTCAGCCCAATTCGTTACGATAATGATGATGGCGGGTATTGTACAAACCGAGACGCCACTCGACCGGCTTATTCCCATAAGTATATGCCGTTCGTTCGACGCGCAGCAGCGGCTCGCCAAGCTCGACGCCGAGCCGCGACGCGCTCTCCTCGTCGGCCGCCACCGCCCGCAGACGCTCCTCGGCGCGAATCATGCGCACGCCGTAATCGCTCTCGAAGGAGCTGTACAGGGAGCGCTCGCCGCTCTGCAAGGCTTCGAGCGTCAGACCGGCGAAGGAGTCGGCCAGCAGATAGATCTGGTCGAATACCAGGGGCTCGCCCCCAAAACGCAACACCCGCCGAACGCGGATCACGTCGTCGCCGACCGAGAGGCCCAGCGCCTCGGCCACCTCGGCGGTGGCCGTCACCGTTTCGCAGGCAAAGGCGTCGCTGACGCCCTGAACAATCTTGCCGTGGTCCGGCACCAGGCGCAGGAAACGGTAGAAGGAACGCGGATCGTCGTGGGTCGCGACGAAAGTCCCCTTGCCCTGGCGGCGAACCAGCAGATTTTCGGCCGCCATCTCGTCAATGGCCTTGCGCACCGTGCCCTGGCTGACGTTGAAGCGCTCCGCCAATTCCCATTCGCTGGGAATGGCGTCGCCCGGCCCCCACTCCCCCGCTTCCAGACTGCGGATCAGAAAACCCTTGATCTGGCGATAGAGAGGACTGAACGTCGGGGCATCCGCGCTCGTCGCAGTACGGAAAATCTCTTGAGTCATAGCTTGGGATTTCAGCACACTTCCCCGCCACCGTCTACGAAAAGTTGTCTTATATAAGATCGAAATTGACAGCCCCTGCCCGAGCTTCTAACATCATCAGTTCTCGTGCCACCTGACGCAAGGTGCAATTTCCGGCGGCAACCGAGCCCACCCCTCTATCTCTATCACGCTGTTTCATACAGGAGCGACAAATGTCCAAAGCCCCCATGCGCGTAGCTGTTACCGGCGCCGCCGGCCAGATTGGCTATAGCCTGCTGTTCCGCATCGCCTCTGGCGAAATGCTCGGCAAAGACCAGCCGGTCATCCTCCAGTTGCTCGACCTGC
>CAZFHE010000318.1:0-1862 GCA_964518615.1 uncultured Dechloromonas sp.
TGCGGTCATCGACAAATTCGGCGGCGGCCCGGTCGGTGTCGACAACCTCGCGGCGGCCATCGGCGAAGCGCGCGACACCATCGAGGACGTGCTCGAACCCTATTTGATCCAGCAAGGCTACCTGCAACGCACCCTGCGCGGACGCATCGCCACGCCAGCCATCTACCGCCACCTCGGCATCAACGAACCCGCCGGCGCGGCGGTGCGCGATTTGCTGGCCGAGGAATAGGGCATTGCTTGGTCACCGAAACGTCGTTAGGGCACATACCAAAGGAGCAATGATGTTCGCATCCAGAAGAAATGCACGTCTGATCGCGTTCTTGTTTCTCGTTGCCGGCTCATTGGTCGGCTGCGGAACAAGGTCAATTTCTAATTCGGATTACAGCGCGGATTCTGACCGCGGGTACGCGCAGCGCAACAATCCTTTTTACAAAGGCGAGCTGAGTGAGTTCGACGTAATCGGCATTGATGCAAAAACTGCAGTGACCGAAGAGGAAATTGCCCGCGCAGCACAATCAAAGGCGCGCTTCACTGTTCACAAGGGTATCAGCGTCATGCTCATTCAATCGGGCGCCATGATTCCAGACGAAGAAATGGTGAGGGAAATGGAGAAGTACTACAACATTTCCGTCTTCACCGGCGTTCCAATGTCTGATGGCAGTTCGAGCGCAACGTATTCGCGTGCTCTCCGACTGGCGGCAGCGAAGGCTGGGGCCGAAAAGCTGATCGTGTATTGGGGACTGCTCGAAACAGGTAGGGAAGACCTCGCCACAAAAGCAATCTCGTGGTTTCCATTTGTTGGTGGTGCCATTACGGATGAAACGCAACGCATGAGAATCAGAATGAAGGTTGCGGTCGTTGACGTAAGGTCTGGTCAATGGGAGATGTTCTCGCCTGAGCCTGCCGATGATTCTGCGTCGAGCGGAAGATATTCGCGTGTTTCGTCGGATCAAGCACAAGTCGCTGCCCTGAAAGGCAAGGCATACAGGGCTACGGCAGACGACATTGTTAAGCGATATGCAAGATGACATGTCATGTGCTCTAACCCTACCTTACAGTAGGCGCTCCGCCTATCGGCGGCGCGTCTCTGAACTTGGGCGATGGAAAGCGTATCCGGAACACGCTGTTACAAATCGAGGCCCTGTCGCAAGCTAAAATCCCGCGATGAAATTTGCGCCCAGTCCCAACGCCTTCAGCATTCCGGTTCGCGTGTATTACGAAGACACCGACGCTGGCGGCGTCGTCTACTATGCCAACTATCTGAAATTCTTCGAGCGCTGCCGTACCGAGTGGATGCGTCAGGCCGGGTACGACCAGTCGGCGTTGGCTGCCGAAGCCGGCATCGGCTTCGTCGCTCGCAAGGCCAGTTGCGAATACCTGCGTCCGGCTCGGCTGGATGATCAGCTGACGGTCGGCCTCAGGGTCGAGAAGCTGACCCGGGTGCGGGTCGTTTTTCGCCAGTATGTGTGCCGCGGCGATGAGGAACTGGTCACCGGCGCGGTCGAAATAGCCTGCGTGGATATGGCTTCGATGCGCCCGGCGGCGATTCCCCAAACCCTGTATCAACAGTTGGAAGCCCTTAAATGAATGTCACCCAGGATCTTTCCATCCTCCACCTGATTCTGGAGGCCAGCGCCGTCGTCCAGGGCGTCATGGCGCTGCTGGTGATCGTCTCTATCATGTCCTGGTACTACATTTTCATGAAGTGGTTCGCCGTGCGCCAGGCGCGCGACAAGACCGAGGGCTTCGAGCGCGATTTCTGGTCCGGCGGCGATCTCAATGTGCTGTTTCAGGGCGCGGCCGCCGATCGCCACAGCAGCGGCTCGATGGAGCGCATCTTCGCTTCCGGTTTTCGCGAATTC
>CAZFHE010000319.1:0-11654 GCA_964518615.1 uncultured Dechloromonas sp.
TGGCGGTGCAGCACCGCCAGCAGCATGGCCAGACGCTGCGCATCGAGCCCGACGGTCAGGCGTCGCGGATTGCCGTGGGCGGTGTCGACCAGCGCCTGAATCTCGACCAAGAGCGGGCGCGTTCCTTCCTGGGTCACCATCACGCAGGAACCGGGCACCTCCTGGCCGTGTTGCGACAAAAACAGCGCCGACGGATTGCTGACGCCTTTCAAGCCGCTCTCGGTCATGGCGAAAACGCCCAGTTCATTGACCGCGCCGAAGCGATTCTTGACCGCCCGCACCAGACGAAAGCTCGAATGCGTATCGCCCTCGAAATAGAGCACGGTATCGACGATGTGTTCGAGCACGCGCGGCCCGGCCAGCGCCCCTTCCTTGGTCACGTGGCCGACCAGGATGATGGTGATGCCGCTCTCCTTGGCCAGCCGGGTCAATTGCGCCGAGCATTCGCGGACCTGGGCCACCGAGCCTGGGGCGCTGGAAAGCTCGTCCGACCACAGCGTCTGGATCGAGTCGATGACCGCCACCTCGGGCCGCTCGGCTTGCAGCGCGGCAAGAATGCGCTCCAGATTGATTTCGGCCAGAAGCGGCAATTGCCGGGTGTCGAGCCCGAGCCGGCGGGCGCGCAGCGCGACCTGCTCGGCGGATTCCTCGCCGCTCACATAGAGCGCCTTCTTCGTCATGGACAACCCGGCCAGCGCCTGCAACAGCAAGGTGCTCTTGCCAATGCCGGGATCGCCGCCAATCAGCACGACGCCGCCGGCAACCAGACCGCCGCCCAGGGCGCGATCGAATTCGCCGATGCCGGTGGCGAGGCGGTCGATGTCGCGCACCTCGATATCGGCCAGGGTGCGCGGCCTGGAACTGGGGGCCAGCGATTCGAAGCGATGGCCCGTGGCCTTTTCGGCAAGGCTTTCGATCAGCGTGTTCCAGGCCCCGCAGCCGGGACACTGACCCTGCCATTTCGGGCTGCTGGCGCCGCATTCGCCGCAACTATAGATAGGGCGCGCCTTGGCCATTCAGCATTCCCCCAGCACGACCGGCACGCGCGGCGTCACGGCGCAGAACAATTCATAGGCGATGGTGCCGGCCGCCGCCGCCACCTCGTCGACCGGCACGAGGCTACCCAAGCCCGCCCCCTCGCCCTTGCCCCACAGCGTCACCGGCGCGCCAATGCCGGCCTCGGGAATATCGCTCAAATCGCAGGCCAGCATGTCCATCGACACCCGGCCCACGGTCACGGTGCGCCGGCCAGCCACGGCAAGCGGCGTGCCGCTCGGGGCATGGCGGGGATAACCGTCGGCATAGCCGCAGGCGACGATGCCGATGCGCATGCGCCTAGGCGCGTTGAAAACGCCGCCATAGCCGACGCGCTCGCCGGCCTCGATGTCCTGCACGGCGATGATCCGGCTGGTGAGCGCCATCGCCGGACGCAGACCCAGCGATTGCGCGCTCTGATCGGCGAAGGGACTCGCGCCATAGAGCATGATGCCAGGCCGCGTCCAGTCGCCGTGCGCCGCCGGATGACGCAGGATGGCCGCCGAGTTGGAAAAACTGCGGGCGAGATTGAGCGCCCCTTTCCAGTCGCCCGTCAGGGCGCGCAAGCGCTCCATCTGCCAATGGACGCCGCGCTCGCCATCGGCCTCGGCGAAATGCGTCATCAGCGTAATCTCGGCCCGCGGCAGCCGGCGCAGCAAGTCCATGGCCCGTGGCAGGGTCGCGGCGGTGAAACCCAGGCGGTTCATGCCGGTATTGAGTTTGAGATACAAGGCCAGCGGCGCGTCGGCACGGCAGCCCGCAATCAGCCATTCGAGCTGTTCGGCGCAATGGACCACGGCGCTCAGCCGGTGCTCGGCCACCGCCGCCGCGTCGGCGGCGGAAAAAATGCCTTCGAGCAAGAGTATGGGCTGGGTCACGCCGGCCTCGCGCAAGGCCACGGCATTCTCGCATTCGAGCAGGGCGAAGCCGTCGGCCTCAGCGCGCAGGGCCTCGACGCCGCGCCACTGACCATGGCCGTAGGCATCGGCCTTGACCCCCGCCCACGCCCGCGTTCCCGGCGCGCTCTGCTTCGCCAGACGGTAATTGGCGCGAATGGCGGCCGGCGCGATGTGCACCCGGATGGGACGGGAGGCGGAACAAATCGTCGTCATGCGGCAAATTCCTTCAAGCCGTCCCCCCACCCTGGCCCTCCCCCGCCAGCGGGGGAGGGAATTTGGCTCCTTCCCCCGCTGGCGGGAGAAGGCTGGAACAGGGGCGGCCATACAATCCGTTTGCTTGCCGGGTTCATGACCTCGGCATGAAAAAGCCGCCAGCGCCGGTCAGCCATGGTGTTTCTCCTTATGTTTGCGGGCGCTATTCAATCACATTCCGCCGCCCGATGCCGGCCAGCACAGGCATATTTCACCCCCGGCGACAAGCCTTGCGACCCGCGCAAAGCATGGTATAACCCTCGACCAAAGTCATAGCGAGACCCATTTTCCCGGTGCCATTCGGCTTCTACATCATCATGGCCGCGCAGTTTTTTTCCGCGCTGGCCGACAACGCTTTGCTCATCGTTGCCATCTCCGCCTTGCGCGACATGCAGGCGCCGGACGAGTACGAGCCGCTATTGAGGACCTTCTTCACCCTCTCCTACGTGGCCCTGGCCGCGTTCGTCGGCGCGTTCGCCGACTCGATGCCCAAGGGGCGGGTGATGCTGATCAGCAATACCATCAAGATCGGCGGCTGCGCGATGATGTTTCTTGGCGCTCACCCGCTCTTGGCCTACGCCGTCGTCGGCCTCGGCGCCGCCGCCTATTCGCCGGCCAAGTACGGCATCCTCACCGAATACCTGCCCCACCGCCTGCTGGTCGTCGCCAATGGCTGGATCGAGGGCCTGACGGTCGGCGCCATCATTCTCGGCGTGGTCATCGGCGGCCTCTTGATCCAGCCCACCATCGCCCAGTATCTACAAGCCGTCGACCTGCCGGTCATCGGCAGCATCAGCGAACTGGCCGTCCTCATCGTCGCCCTGCTCTATCTGGCGGCCGCCGCCTTCAATCTCTATGTCCCCGATACCGGCGTCGATCACAAGCCGCTGAAAAAAAATCCGCTTTATCTGATCCACGAATTCAACCACTGCCTCGCGCTGCTCTGGCGCGACCGCCTGGGCCAGATTTCGCTGGCCGTGACCACGCTGTTCTGGGGCGCTGGCGCCACGCTGCAATTCATCGTCATCAAGTGGGCGGATGTGGCGCTCAATCTCGACCTGTGGCAATCGTCCATGCTGCAAGGCGTGGTCGCCTTCGGCATCGCCGCCGGCGCCGTGGTCGCCGCCCGCTTCATCACATTGCGCAAGTCGGTCAAGGTCATACCGCTGGGCATCGCGATGGGCATCATCGTGCTCTTGATGAATTTCGTGCATCACCTGTGGCTGGCCATACCGCTCTTGATCCTGATCGGCGCGCTATCGGGCTTTTTCGTCGTGCCGATGAACGCCCTGTTGCAGCACCGCGGCCACATCCTGATGGGCGCGGGCCACTCCATCGCCGTGCAGAATTTCAATGAAAATCTGTCCATCCTGATCATGACCGGCATGTATTTCCTGATGATCCGGCTGGATTTGTCGATCTACGCCATCCTCACGCTATTCGGCCTGTGCGTCAGCGGCATGATGATCCTGATCCGCGCCCGCCACCTGCAAAACCAGCGCGAGCGCGACGATACCCGCTACCTCGACGATTCGCCGCATTAGACCTGGGCATGACTGGCGATGCCATGTCGTCCTCCTTCAGGATTGGCAGGGGTAGCCATCCAGCGTCTTTGCCTTTCTCAAGCGCTGTTTTTCGCGCCTGACGCGCGGGCGTACTTTTTCGTTACGCGGTCGGCTGCGCCGACTGCCCTGTGCGACTCGCCGGGCCGGGCGGCCGGCTAATGAAAAGACGCCGGCCGACCTCCCCCGGCCCGTCTGCGTTGCTCGGCGTTCCACATAGGGCCCAAAAGCGCCGCAGTTTTGCGGCCAAGGCTGAATCGAGCGTTCAGGCGATTACCCTGCGCATTAGACATTTCGCGCCTCGCGAACCCGCCTTTGCGTATATCATGGCGGGTTCATCCCTCATAAGCTTTCGCCGCCCCGCTCCCCGATGAACCATATCGCCACCGACAGTTTCGCCTCCGGCCCCATGTGGGCCGGTTTCATTGTGTTCATCCTGGCCATGCTGGCCGTCGACCTGTTCGTCCTGGGCGGGCGCAAGGCCCATCGGGTGTCGGTGCGCGAGGCGCTGGCCTGGGTCGTCGTCTGGTTTTGCCTCGCCTTCGCCTTCGCGGGCTTGCTGTGGTGGTATCTGAACGACGCACTGGGGGCCGAGATCGCCCATCGAAAGACAATGGAATACATCACCGGCTTTCTGCTTGAAAAAGCGCTGTCGGTGGACAACATGTTCGTGTTCGTGATGATTTTCGGCTATTTCGCGGTGCCGCCCGAATTGCAGCGGCGGGGGCTGCTGTATGGCGTGCTCGGGGCCATCGTGCTGCGCGCCGCGATGATCCTCGGCGGCGTCTGGCTGGTGTCGCAATTCGCCTGGCTGCTCTATGTGTTCGGCGCTTTCCTGGTATTTACCGGCATCAAGATGGTCATTGTCGCCGAGGCCGAACCCGATCTCGACCAGAATCCGCTCTTGCGCTGGCTGCGCGGCCATCTGCGCATCACCCGCGAATTCCACGGCGAATCCTTTTTCGTCCTTAGGGACGGCGTGCGCTGGGCGACGCCGATGCTCCTGGTTCTGATCCTGATCGAGGCCAGCGACGTCGTCTTCGCCGTCGACAGCATCCCCGCCATTTTCGCGGTGACCACCGACCCCTTCATCATTTTCACCTCGAACATTTTCGCCATCATGGGCCTGCGCGCCCTGTATTTCCTGCTCGCCGACATGGCCGACCGCTTCGACCTGCTCAAATACGGCGTGGCCATCGTCCTCGTTTTCATCGGCGGCAAGATGCTGGCCGCGCCGTGGTTCCACATGCCGATTCAGTGGTCGCTCTCCATTGTCGGCGGCATCATCGCCGGCTCGGTGATCCTGAGTCTCGCCCTGACGCGCCGGGAAGCCGGGAAATAAGCGGCAAATCCATCAGGGCCGGCAGGAATAGCTCGCAGACCAGCACGCTGGCCGAACCGAGATGATGGCGCGAGCGCCGCGCCCATAGCGCGGGCCACTCCCGGCCAGAGAGCGCGCACAGCCGCCGGTGTAAAGGATGTCCGGGGAGCAGGCGGCAATATTCGATGCCTTCCCGGCGAAATCCGGGATGGGCGAACAAGAGGGAGCCGAGCGAACGGCTGCCCAGACCGGCAAACCAGCGCGCCAGGCGGCCTTCTCGAATTCCCGACAGGGCGCTGTGGGCAAAGACCACCGGCACCCCGTCGCATTCGAGCAGCACCTCGCGCACCGGCGCGCATCCCCACGCCGCCTCGGCCAGCGGCCTCATGCGGGCCTCACATAGCGGGCGGATGCGAAATTCCCGGCAATGGCGCTGGCAGCGCGCGGTCAGCGAATCCGGCTCGGTCAGCCAGCGGCGCAAAACCGGCGGCAGATGGCCGGCCGGGCGCGCTTGCCAGCGGTCGTGACGGCTCACCGCGGACGCGGGGCGCGTTCGAGGCCGCGCAGTTTGCCGCCTGCGGCGATGCCACGCCTCTCGAACCAGCCGGCGTTCATTTCGAGCGCGTAACGGGCCGGACGGCGGGCGCAGTGATTGTCCTCGGTCCGCGGCTGCATGGTCTCGATATTGATGATCTGGCCCTCGGCGTCGATGAAAGCCACCGACAGCGGCAAGAGCGTGTTTCGCATCCACATGCAGTGGGTGTTTTCCTCGGTAAAAACGAAGAGCATGCCGCGCTGCTGAGCCATTGCCTGGCGATGCATCAGGCCCGTCTGGCGGCTTTCGCCGGTGGCCGCCACTTCGGCCTCGATGCGGTGAAAGCCCGCCGTCAATTCGATCACCGGCAGCGCCGTCTGCGCCCAGGCGGAGCCAGCGATCAGGCTGGCGGTCAGCGCGGCAGAAGCGGCCAGCGCGGGTAGTCCCCTCATGTCATGTTCCCCGGAGTGTGCGGATATCGCCTTCGATCTCACGCCATTGCCCAAGAGCGAGCCCTTCCACCGACAAAGCGCCAATGGCCGAGCGCACCAGGCGGAGCACAGGATAACCGATTGCCGCCCCCATCCGCCGCACCTGGCGGTTCTTGCCCTCGCCGATGCGGATTTCCAGCCAGCAGGTCGGAATCGCCGCCCGGTGGCGGATGGGCGGGTCGCGCGGCCACAGCCCGGCTGGCTCGTCGATCCGCCGCACCCTGGCCGGCCGGGCGGTGAAATCGGACAGCCGGATGCCGGCCCGCAGACGATCGAGCGCCGCTTCATCGGGGATGCCCTCGACCTGCGCCCAGTAGGTTTTTTCGAGCTTGTGGCGCGGCTCGGCGATCCGCGCCTGCAAGCGCCCGTCGTCGGTCAGTAGCAGCAAGCCCTCGCTATCGGCGTCGAGGCGGCCCGCGACATAGACGCCCTTGAGCGGAATGAACTCGGCCAGCGCCCGCCAGCGGCCTTCCGGCGTGAATTGACTCAGCACCCCATAGGGTTTGTTGAAAAGAATGAGACGGGACACGGAGAGTCTGCAAGAAAGCTGCGCGATGGCGTGGATTTTGCCCGATGAGGCCCTATCCGCCAAAACCGAGAGCCGCAACAGCCGGCTCCGCCCGGCGGCAAGGATGACAAGCTAGCCAATCGGCCAAGCTTTTTGCACGAAGCCCGGGGCGCGTGGCATGATGAATTGAGGGCGCGAAAGCCGGTGGCGCAAGGCATCGTCGTCCATCCCTCAGAATGTTCCTGGAAAACCGGCTTCGCGCGACTAGAAGCCCTTTCTTCGATAGCCCCCGATCACACTGGAGCCAACCCATGTCCCAATTGTTCTCCCCCGCCCGGCTCGGCAGCCTGGCGCTGCAAAATCATCTGGTCATGGCGCCGATGACGCGCAATCGCGCGCCCGGCAACATCCCCAACGCGCTGATGGCCGAATACTACGCTCAGCGCGCCAGCGCCGGCCTGATCATCACCGAAGGCGTCTCGCCCTCGCCCAACGGTCTTGGCTATCCGCGCATGCCCGGCATCTTTTCGCCAGAGCAGATCGCCGCCTGGAAGCCGGTGGCGGATGCCGCGCACGCCAGCGGCGCGAAAATTTTCATGCAATTGATGCATGGCGGGCGTATCGGCCACCCGCTCAACCTGCCGCCGGGCGCGCGCATCGTCGCGCCCTCCGCCATCGCCGCCGCGGGCGATATTTACACCGACGCCGAAGGCTTGAAGCAAAACGCCTTGCCAGACGCGATGAGCCAGGCCGATCTCGACGCCACCCGCACCGAATTCGCCAAGGCCGCCAAGAACGCCATCGCCGCCGGCTGCGACGGCGTGGAACTGCACGCGGCCAATGGCTATCTGCTGGAACAATTCCTGCGCCCCAATGCCAATCAGCGCACGGATGCCTACGGCGGCCCCATCGAAAACCGCGCGCGCTTCGCGCTGGAAGTCGTCGATGCCGCCATCGCCGCCATCGGCAAGGACAAGGTCGGCATCCGCCTGTCGCCTTTTGGCGTATTCAACGACATGCCGCTTTATGACGCGATGGAAGCGGACTATCTCTGGCTCGCCCGGCAACTCGATGCGCGCGGCCTCGCCTATATCCATCTGGTCGACCATTCGGCCATGGGCGCGCCCGCCGTGCCGGATTCGATCAAAGCGGCCTTCCGCGACCTATTCAAGGGCGTCCTGATGCTCTGCGGCGGCTACGATGCCGCGCGCGCCGAACAAGACCTCGCCGCCCGAAAATGCGATCTGATCGCGGCGGGCAGGCCCTTCATCGCCAACCCGGATCTGGTCGCGCGCTGGAAGGCCGGCGCGCCCATGAATGCGCTGGATATGAATACCTTCTATACGCCGGGAGCGGCGGGCTACACGGACTATCCGGCCCTGGACGCGCCTCCGTCCGCCTAGCGCGAGCGGGACGCGCCACTTGAAGGGGATGACCCATGCCAGTCATCGGATTCGGGCTGCATTTACTGATTGCCCTGTACTTCGGGATGCATGCCATCCGCTCTGGCCAGAGTCTCTTCTGGCTCGTCATCCTCTTCAGCTTTCCGCTCCTTGGCAGCCTGGTCTATTTCTTTGCCATCTACCTGCCGGGCTTGCGGCTGCCGCCAGGAAACGCCCTCCCCTCGGCGGCCAGGACGATCGCCCCAAGCCGTGAGCTGCGCGAGGCCCGGGCCGCCTTCGAATTCGCGCCGTCGGCCCAGAATCAACTGCATCTTGCCGCGGCGCTTCTCGATGCCGGGCAAGCCGATGAGGCGGCCGCCACGTACGAAGCCTGCCTGTCGGGCCCTTTCGCCGACGATCCCGATATTCGCCTCGGCGCGGCCATCGCCCATGCCGAGTCCCAACACCCCGAGCGCGCCATCGAGCAACTCGAACGAATACGAAAGACTCAGTCTGACTACCGGGCCGAGCACGTCTCCTTGCTGCTGGCCCGCGCGCTTTCCCAATCCGGACGCCGGCAGGAAGCCAAGCATGCCTTTGAATCGGCCATCGAAACCTATGGAAGCTTTGATGCGACGGCCGAATACCTGATCTGGGCGCTCAGCTCCAACGAAAAGGCATTGGCCGAGCGTCTGGAAGCCGAGATTCAGCGCATCACGGCCCACTGGAATCGCCAGACCCGGGAATTGAATCGCCCCATGCTGCGCCGCCTGGACGCGGCTCACGAGCGCGCGCGGCAAGCCACGCCCTGAGCTTCGCCCCCATTCCGGAGGCTCGCCGCCTTCGGGCGCGAGGCATGGCGCAACAAGCCCATTTGAACTATCGGCGCAAGCTGCTACAATGCGCGGCTCCGCGGAGAGGTGGATGAGTGGTTTAAGTCGCACGCCTGGAAAGCGTGTTTAGGGTAATACCCTAACGCGGGTTCGAATCCCGCCCTCTCCGCCAGCTTGCTGGCAAACGACGCGCCTTGCGGCGCGTTTTTTATTGGCCTCAAACCTTCAGGCGGCGCTCGCGATCGGCGCGATGGCGGCCCGCGTTACCTCTGGGGCCCCGGCTTTTCGTGCCTTCCAAAGATCGTAGGCCGCTTGCTGCAACAGCCAGGCGTCGGCTCCGCCCCCATTCTCGACGCCTAGCCAGCCCTCGATACGAAGCGCCATTTCCGGCGAAATCGCGGCGCGTCCATTGAGTACCCGGGAAAGCGCCGCGCGCGTAACGCGCAACTGCTCGGCGGCCTCCGTGACCGTCAGGCCAAGCGCCGGCAGCACGTCTTCCCTGAGCGTTTCGCCGGGGTGAGGCGGATTGTGCATTCGGGTCATGCGCCCTCCTTTCAGTGGTAATCCTGATAATCAATCAGCACCGCATCATCGCCCTCGAACATAAAGGTCAGACGCCAATTGCCATTCACCGTGATCGAATAGCGCCCCGCCAGTTGGCCGCTCAGCGGATGCAATCCCCATCCCGGCACATTCATGTCGGCGGCCGCCTTGGCGACACCCAGACGCGCCAACTGACGGCCAAGCCGGGAGGCATGATGCGGCTGTATGCCCGCCTTGCTGCCCGTCTCGAAGAAGGCTTTCAGTCCTTTGTGCAAGAAGGATTTGATCATGGCCCACAAGTGTATAGCGTAGCGTTTCGCGCATCAAGGCTTGCGACCCATTTCAACTGCATTGCCGCGCCAACATGCCTCCCTCAGCGAGTTGCTGTCGGCGTGAACCAGCGACTTTGGCGCGCCCCCTCGCGGGTATAATTGCGGTCTTTTCCCCATTTTTTGAATGCCGTGAGCCTGCTCGACGAAGAAATTTCCCGCCGCCGCACTTTTGCCATCATTTCCCACCCCGACGCCGGCAAGACCACGCTGACCGAAAAGCTCTTGTGGTTCGGCGGCGCCATTCAGGTGGCTGGCGAGGTGCGGGCGCGCAAGGCGTCGCGCCATGCGACCTCGGACTGGATGGAACTGGAAAAGCAGCGCGGCATTTCGGTGACCTCGTCGGTGATGCAGTTTCCCTATCGCGAGTGCATGGTCAATCTGCTCGACACGCCGGGCCACGAGGATTTTTCCGAGGATACCTATCGCACGCTGACCGCCGTCGATTCGGCGGTGATGGTCATCGACTCGGTCAATGGCGTCGAGGCGCAGACCATCAAGCTCCTGAATGTGTGCCGCATGCGCGACACGCCGATCCTGACCTTCATCAACAAGCTCGACCGCGAGGGCAAGGAGCCGATCGACCTCTTGGACGAAATCGAATCCGTGCTGGGCATCCAGTGCGCGCCGATGACCTGGCCGATCGGCATGGGCAAGCGGTTTCGCGGCGTCTATCACCTCTACGACGACAGCATCGCCTTTTTCGATCCGCAGGCCGAGAAGGACACGGCGGAAATCATCCCCGGCCTCGACAATCCGCGCCTCGACGAACTGATCGGCGCTCAGGCCGACGAGTTGCGCGCCGACATCGAACTGGTGCGCGGCGCCTCCCACCCCTTCGAGGCGGCGTCTTATCTGGCCGGCAAGCAATGCCCGGTGTTCTTCGGTTCGGCTGTCAACAACTTCGGCGTGCAGAGCCTGCTCGACGCCGTGGTCGAATTGTCGCCCGCGCCCCAGGCCAGGCCGGCGGTGAGCCGCCAGGTGGCGCCGAACGAGCCGAAATTTTCGGGTTTCGTGTTCAAGATTCAGGCCAACATGGACCCCAAGCATCGCGATCGGATCGCCTTCCTGCGCGTCTGCTCGGGCCGCTTCGTGCGCGGCATGAAAATAAAACAAGGCGGGGACGGCAAGTTCCTCGCGGTCCACAACGCCATCACCTTCATGGCCCGCGACCGTTCGACCACCGACGAAGCCTGGCCGGGCGACATCATCGGCATTCCCAATCACGGCACCATCCGCCTCGGCGAAACCTTCACCGAGGGCGAGGATTTGCGCTTCACCGGCATTCCCTCTTTCGCGCCCGAGCATTTTCGCCTGGCGCGCATCGCCAATCCATTGAAAATCAAGCAATTGCAAAAAGGGCTGCAACAACTGGCCGAAGAAGGCGCAACCCAGTTGTTCCGGCCCCTTGCCGGCGCCGACCTGATTCTGGGCGCGGTCGGCACCCTGCAATTCGATGTCGTGGCGAGCCGCCTGGAAAACGAATACGGCGTGCAGGTCATTTTCGATAGCTACAATTGCTCGACGGCGCGCTGGATACAGGGCGACGCCAGCGAACTGAAGCAGCTTTCCGAGCGCTACAGCGCCAATGTCGCCCAGGATGGCGCGGGCGACCCGGTTTACCTCGCGCCAAACAATGTCTATCTCAACATGGTCAAAGAGAAATACCCCAATTTGCGCTTTCTCGAAGCGCGCGAGGTGATCTGAATGACGGTGCGGGTGCAGGAAGCGGAGTTCGACGTCGCCGCCGAGCTCGCCCTCTTGCGCGCGGGTGACGCCCGCGTCGGCGCGATATGTAGCTTTCTGGGCCTGGTGCGCGACATCAACGACGGCGAGCGCGTCAGCGGCATGACGCTGGAACACTACCCCGGCATGACCGAGAAGGCGCTCGAACAAATCGTTCTTGAAGCGCGCTCGCGCTGGGATATTTACGACGCGCTCGTCATCCATCGCGTCGGCCCGCT
>CAZFHE010000320.1:0-2280 GCA_964518615.1 uncultured Dechloromonas sp.
ATGGCCGGATAGCGGGCAGAGGCCACGGCTTCCAGATCGTTGCCGCCCATGCCGGGATGCCAGTCGCGGGGCAATAGCGGCGGCGTGTCGCGGGGAAGTTCCGGCGCGCCAAAAATGGCGGCGGTCGGCACATGGACCGGCGGTTGCAGTACCAGATAGCTGGCCGGCGGCAGGTCGAGATCGGTGAAGCGTTCGCCGACGCCCTCGGCAAAGCAGTTGCGGCCGTGGATAAAGACCGGCACATCCGCGCCCAGCCTGAGGCCAAGGCGTCCCAGTTCGTTGCGCGACAGGCCGGTTTGCCACAAATGGTTGAGGGCCAAGAGCGCCGTGGCGGCATCGGAGCTGCCGCCGCCCAGGCCGCCGCCCATCGGCAACAGTTTGTCGAGGTGGATGGTGACGCCCTGCGTACAACCACTGGCCTCTTGCAGCAGACGGGCCGCCCGGACGGTCAGATCCTGCTCCGGTAGAACGCCGGGCAAGGGGGTGGCGAGCGCGATGCGGCCATCGGTGCGCGGCGCGAAACCAAGGCTGTCGGCGCGGTCGATGAAACGAAAGACGGTTTGCAACAGGTGATAACCGTCATCTCGCCGCCCGACCACGTGCAGAAAGAGATTGAGCTTGGCCGGGGCCGGCCAGCGGCTGGCGCAAGTCCAGGCGCTCATGGGGCTTCCCGCCATGTTTCGATGCGCAGCCGCAATTCGATGGCATCGCCGCGGCGCAGCGTGACGCGGGCGGGCAGGGCGTCGGCGCTGTCGTCGTCGTAAGCGTAATCGACCTGCCAGCCGGCTTCGATGAGCCGGGTCGGGCGCTGCCGGTCGTCGCGCTCGATCAGGCTTTCTGCATCGCCGCGTCCGAGCAGCCACTCGGGCAGGCGCAGAACCGGCAGGCGCTCGCCGGTGGCCGCTTCCATCAGTTCGTCGGCGTCGGCGGATTCCCGCTCCCCGCCGTCCGCCGTGCGCAGGCGGGAAAGCGCTGGGCTCGCGTCGATTTCGGCGAGGCCGATGCCCAGCGGATTGGCGATCAGGATGCGGTTGCCGCTGGCCTTACGTTCCCAGGAGAGCCGCCCGCCGGCGGTTTTCGGCGCGCCGTCGTGGCTGACGCGCAGCGCAAAGCGCGCTTCGAGGGCGAAGTCGTGGAGCCTGTCGCGGGCCGGCGGCGGCATCGGCGGCAGGGAGGCGCAGGCGGCGAGCCACAGGCCGGCGAGGGCGCAGGCCAGGCGAAGGGCGCTCTGCGGCGCGATAGCGGGTTTCAAGGCTGCAATTTCTTGATGGCGGCAGCGAGCGCTTCATTGCCCGGATGCTGGCGCATGGCCTCGTCCAGCAGTTTTTTCGCCTCGTCCTTGTGGCCGAGCCGCCACAGCACTTCGCCGAGGTGGGCGGCGATTTCCGGGTCGGCCTTGATGCGGTAGGCGCGCTCCAGCGTGGCCCGCGCTTCTTCGAGGCGGCCCAGGCGGTACTGGATCCAGCCCAGGCTATCGGTGATGTAGGGGTCGTCCGGCAGCAAGGCCAGGGCGCGCGCGATCAGCTTGTAGGCCTCCGACAGGCGCTGGTTGCGGTCGGCCCAGGAATAGCCGAGGGCGTTCAGGGCATGGGCGTGGTCCGGGTAGAGGCGAAGCAGGCGCTGCAAGTGGCTTTCGAGCAATTCCGGCCGGCCGGCGCGCTCGGCGGTCAGGGCCGCGTCGTAGAGCAGATCGGGATTGTCGGGCTGGACGCCGAGCGCTTGTGTCAGCGCCTCGTAGGCTTCGCCCGGCCGGCCGGCTTCCCGCAGCAACTGGGCTTCGGCCAGGGCCAGTTGGGCGCGTTCCTCGGCGCTGCCGCCCCGCGTATTGCGCAGCACGTCCCGCGCTTCTTCCGGCTTGCCCTGCTGTTGCAGGATTTGCGCCGCGCGGGCGCGGGCGGCGACGACCTGGTTGCCGGTCGTCACCTGCATGAAATGGGCGAGGGCGGCATCCAGTTTTTTCTGTTCCTGGTCGAGCTGACCGAGAAAGAAATGCACCGTGCTCTGGTTGGGAAAACTCGTGCCCAGCAGTTTTTCCAGTTGCTGCCGGCCGGTCTGCGCGTCGCCTTGTTGCAGGGCGAGCATGGCGATGGGGAAAATGACCTCGGGGTTTTGCGGATGGTCCTTGAGCAGGCGGTCGAAATGCCGGCGGGCCTCGTCGTAACGCTTTGCCCCGATCAGCAGCCGGGCCAGCGCCAGGCGAGCCTCGCTGGCGGCGGGCTGGCGCGCGACGAAGTCTTCCAGGCCGGCGATGGCGCTGGCGGCGGACTGGCGGGCCTGCAA
>CAZFHE010000321.1:0-6772 GCA_964518615.1 uncultured Dechloromonas sp.
GCCATTGGCGCGGGCCGCCTCGATCACGTTGGAGGTTTCTTCCTCGGTCTGGATGCGATTGACCGCCACCTGCACGCGCTCGTCGAAATCCTGAACGCCGATGCTCATGCGGTTGAAGCCCAGTTCGCCGAGCAACGCCACGGTCGCGGCGTCGACCTTGCGGGGATCGACCTCGATCGAGTATTCGCCGCCGTCGAGCAGCTTGAAATGCTTTTTCGTCTCGGCCATCAACTGGCGCATCTCGTGATGCGACAGGAAGGTCGGCGTGCCGCCGCCCCAATGCAGCTGGATGACCTCATGCTCGCCATCGCGCCCTTCCAGCGCCGCGCTTTGCAAGGCCAGTTCCTTGCCGAGATACTTCAGGTATTTGGCGCTGCGCCCGTGATCCTTGGTGATAATCTTGTTGCAGGCGCAGTAATAACAGATGGTGTTACAGAACGGGATGTGAAAGTATAATGAAAGCGGGCGGCTGATGCCGCCTATGTTGCGCTTGCCAAGCCACAGCCTGGCTGCCTCCGAGTTGAAAGCCTCGACGAAGCGATCCGCGGTCGGGTAGGAGGTGTAGCGTGGGCCGTTGACGTCGAAACGGCGAATGATCTGGGGATCGAAAACGAGGTTTTCTGTGAAAAAATTCATGGGGAATATCACTGTCGGGTGGTCGAATTATGTTTGGACCGCATGCTTTTATAGTTGACTTGGATCAATCCAACGCAGGTTGCTAATGGCCCAAACACTTCCATTGAATCAGGATATTACGCTATCTCTCATCAAGACCGCCTGTTCCAGTTGCAATCTCCGTGAACTGTGCCTCCCCTACGGGCTTAACCTCGAAGAGCTGGAGCGCCTGGACGATCTCGTCTCGACGCGGCGGCGGATCAAGCGCGGCGATCATTTATATCGCGCCGGCGAGCCTTTCGACGCCATCTACGCCATTCGCAGCGGCTTTTTCAAGACCGACGTGCTGCTCGAGGACGGCCGCGACCAGGTCACCGGCTTCCAGATGGCCGGCGAATTGCTCGGCCTCGACGGCATCAGCACCGAACACCACACCTGTAACGCCATCGCGCTCGAAGATAGCGAGATTTGCTCCATTCCGTTCAATCGGCTGGAAAGCCTGTCGCGCGAAATCCATACGCTGCAACGCCATTTCCACAAGGTCATGAGCCGCGAGATTGTCCGCGACCACGGCGTCATGATGCTCCTGGGCACGATGCGCGCCGAGGAACGGCTGGCCGCCTTCCTGCTCAATCTGTCGCAGCGCTTCACGGCGCGCGGTTTCTCGCATGCCGAGTTCTACCTGCGCATGACGCGCGAGGAAATCGGCTCCTACCTGGGCTTGAAGCTCGAAACCGTGTCGCGCGCTTTTTCGCGCTTTCAGGAAGAAGGCTACATCGCCGTGCAGCAAAAACACATCCGCATTCTCGATGTGGGCGGCCTCAAGGCCCTGATGAACCACCGCGCTTAAGGCAAGCGCCCGTCAGCCGGCGGGAGCGGGAGCCAGTCCCTACAGAAGCCTGAAGGCGAAAATGGCGACGCCGGTCGGCGGCAAGGCGGCAAGAAAGAGCCCGAGCGGGCTGACCGTCTCATCGTCGAAGCTCGATTTGAGAATCGCAACGCCCGCCGGATTGGGGGCGTTGGCAATGATGGTGAGCCCCCCGCCGGTGACGGCGCCGGTGATGATGGCGTACTTGAACTCGGCCGAGACGCCCTCGACCAGCGAGGCGAGATAGGTCAGGGCGGCGTTGTCGGTAATGGCGGTCAAGGCCGTGGCGAGGTAATACAGCACATCGGGCTCGACGCCGAGCAAGCTGGCTTGCAGCCACCATTGCTGCATGCCGCCGAGGACCACGAGGCCGGCCAGAAAGAAAGCCACCAGCAATCCCTCGCGCAAAATCAGGCGGTCCTGGTATTGCCGGTAAGCCTCGGTATAGCCAAGAAAAAACAGGAACAAGCCCATGAACAAGGCGGGATGGTGGGCAAAAACGACGACGCCGACGAGAAACGCGAGATGGATGCCGGCCACGCCACGAGGAACCCCATCGCCCTCCCCGACCGCTTCCGGCCGGCCCTTGGCCAGCAACTCCTGACGAAAAATCCAGGTCAGCGTCGCGGCATTGAAAAAAACCGCGAAAGCCGCCTTCCAGCCGATTTGCGAAAACATGAAGAAGGAATCCCACTGCCATTTGCCGGCGACCATCAGCACCGGCGGCGCGGCGAAATGGGTCAGCGTGCCGCCGATCGAGACATTGACGAACAGCATGCCGATGGCCGCATATTTGAGGCGCTTCGACAAGGGCTGCCGGAAATAGCTGTCGCGCAGCATCAGCGCGGCCAGCGTCATCGCCGCAGGCTCGGTGATGAAGGAGCCGAGCAGCGGGACCACCGACAGGCACAGGAAAAACACCGTCAGCGCATCGTTTAGCGGAATCGCCCTGGCCAGGAGGCGAACGCTGGCCATCACCATTTGCAGAATCGGCCGGCTGGCGGCGATGACCATGATCACGAACACGAACATCGGCTCGGTGAAATTGCGGCTTTCCAGATAGCCGACCGCCGCTGCCTTGCCCGAAAACAGGAACATCGCGGCAATCAGCACAAAGGCCCAGAAACCGAACACCACCTCGACCTCGGCCAAGAGATGCCACAAACCGGCGTGGCGTGGCTGGACATGGGCCAGATGGGCGAAGAAGCGGGTCGAAAAGGTATGCAGGACGGCGAGCGCGAACAGCGCGGTGGCGATCAGTTCGGGCGTCGAGGCGGCGAAATGGGGCAATCTCCTCTCCCAATCAAGCGCAGCGCCCGAGCCACATCCGCTCCTCCCCCGAGGCCGGCGGCCGATCCCAATAGGGATCGTCGCCAAAGCGCTGTTGCAGGAACTCGATGAAAACCCTCACCTTCAGCGGCAGATGCCGGTCCGGCAGATGCACCGCATAGATGAAACGCCCGACCGGCTGATAGTCGGGCAGCACCTCGACCAGACGCCCGGCCCGCAGTTCGCCGCCGACGATGAAAGTCGGCAACAGGGCAAGCCCCAGGCCGCCCAGCACGGCCTGCGACAGCGCCTCGTCGTCGTTGATGCGCAGGCTGCCGCTCACCGGAATGATCTCCTCGCCGGCCGGACCGTACAAATGCCAGCAGCCGTCGGTATTCATGCAGGTGTAATCGAGACAGTTGTGCACCATGAGCTCGGCCGGCGTTTGCGGCACGCCGCATCGGGCGAGGTAGGCCGGACTTGCGCAAATTTTGCGGCGGATTGGCGCTAGACGCCGGGCGACCAGGTTGGGGCCGCTGGGCTCCGGGGCGATACGCAAGGCAAGGTCGTAGCCCGCCTCGACCAGATCGACCAAGCGGTCGCTGATGGTCATATCCACCCTCAGATCGGGATACTGGGCCATGAAATCGGGCAGCGCCGGCGCGAGGTGCAAGGTGCTGAAGGCGACCGGCGCGCTGAATTTCAGCGTGCCGCGCGGCTCCTGGTGCAGGCTGCCAACGGTACTGTCGGCCCGCGCCAGTTCGTCGAGAATGCGATTGCAATGCTCGAAATAGGCTTCGCCAATCTCGGTCAGGTTGAGACGCCGGGTACTGCGTTGCAGCAGGCGGACGCCGAGCGCCGTCTCCAGCCGGGCCACCGATTTGCTGACCCGAGATTTGGAGATGCCAAGATGGGCCGCGGCGGCGGAAAAACTCCGGGCCTTGACCACTTGGGCGAACAACAGCATATCGCCGATATTTTTCATGACGACTTGATTGTCACATAAACAGAAACAGTCTTTTTCAATATCGCCAACTTATCAAGCAAGCGACCGTCGACTAGGATGACTCGGTTTGGGCATTCGCTGTTGGCTAACCAACTCACGATACAGATACGATTTCAATGCAACAGATCAAGCAGACCAACCTGATCATCAGCGACGCGGATTTTATCCGGCTGATGGCGATCCATCCACCACCCGACTTGCGCGCCGAACTGGAGCGCGCTCTTGTCGTGCCCAGCGATGCCATGCAAGAAGGCGTGGTGACCATGGGGTCGCGCGTTCGCTATGCCGAGATCGAGACGGGCAATAGCCGCGAGGTGCAGATTGTCTTTCCGGAAGAAGCCGATCCGTCCCAGGGCAAGGTATCGGTTTTCGCGCCGGTTGGCGCTGCCCTGATCGGCTTGGCCATCGGCCAGGAAATCGACTGGGACTTCCCCGGCGGCAACAGCCGCCGTCTGACCGTCGTCGAGGTCATCCAGCCGGCCGTCGCCTGAGCCCCCCGGCGCCCGCCCCGCACGCCATCCATTCAACTTCCCTACTTACTACTTTTGCCAAGGAGCTGTGATTTTGCGCTATACGTCCTTTGAAGACTTTATCAACAATGTTGCCAAGCGGAACCAGGGACAACCCGAGTTTTTGCAGGCTGTCACCGAGGTTATCGAAAGCCTGTGGCCCTTCATCAAGCAGCATCCGAAATACGCCGAACAAGGCCTGCTTGAGCGCTTGGTCCAGCCAGAGCGCATCATCATTTTCCGCGTCACCTGGATTGACGACCAGGGCGAGGTGCAGGTCAATCGCGGCTACCGCATCCAGCACTCCTCGGCCATCGGCCCCTACAAGGGCGGCATCCGCTTCCACCCCTCGGTCAACCTGTCCATCCTCAAGTTCCTGGCCTTCGAGCAGACCTTCAAGAATGCCCTGACCACGCTGCCCATGGGCGGCGGCAAGGGCGGTTCCGACTTCGATCCCAAGGGCCGCAGCCAGGGCGAAGTGATGCGCTTCTGCCAGGCTTTCATCAGTGAATTGTTCCGCCACATCGGCAGCGACACCGACGTGCCGGCTGGCGACATCGGCGTCGGCGGCCGCGAGGTCGGCTTCATGGCCGGCATGATGAAAAAGCTCTCCAACCGCGCCGATTGCGTATTCACCGGCAAGGGTCTCTCCTTTGGCGGCTCGCTGATCCGCCCGGAAGCCACCGGCTACGGCACCGTCTATTTCGCCGAGCAAATGTTGAAGCAATCCGGCCAAGGTTTTGAAGGCAAGCGCGTCAGCGTCTCGGGGGCCGGCAATGTCGCCCAATACGCCGTCGAAAAGGCCATGAGCCTGGGCGCTCGCGTCGTCACCGTGTCCGATTCGAGCGGCACCGTGGTCGACGAGGATGGCTTCACGGAGGAAAAGCTGGCCATTCTGATGGATGTCAAGAATGTGCATTACGGCCGCGTCAGCGATTACGCCGAGCGCGTGGGCGCCCGCTTCCTGCCCGGCGTCCGTCCGTGGCACGTGCCGGTGGACATCGCCCTGCCCTGCGCCACCCAGAACGAACTGGACGGCGAGGACGCCAAGGCCCTGGTCAAGAACGGCGTCATCTGCGTCGCCGAAGGCGCCAACATGCCCTCCACGGCCGATGCGGTGAAGGTGTTTACCGCCAACGGCGTGCTCTACGCGCCGGGCAAGGCCAGCAATGCCGGCGGCGTCGCCACCTCGGGCCTGGAAATGAGCCAGAACGCGATGCGCCTCTCCTGGACGCGCGAAGAAGTCGATGCCCGCCTGCACCAGATCATGTGCAATATCCACGAGTCCTGCCTGCGTTACGGCCGCGGCGCCGACGGCAAGGTCAGCTACGTGGACGGCGCCAACATCGCCGGCTTCGTCAAGGTCGCCGAAGCCATGCAGGCCCAGGGCGTCATCTAAGCCAGCCAGCATCACCCCGCCGTGCGCTGACCCGCCCGGCGGGGTTTTTCTTTCCGTTTTTCTTTCCCTTTCGCCGCTTAGAGCAGGAAGGGATTGCGAGTCAGCGCAACGCTGACGATATAGCCATAAGCGAGCAGCGCCAGCGCCAGATAGCGCAGGCGGGCAGCGCGGCAGGGCGCCCGCTTCAGCGCCATCGCGCCGCAGCCGATATAGGCCAATAAACCGAACACTTTGGCCGTCAGCCAGCCCTGGACGAAGGGATACTGGCCGCTCATCCAGGCGAGCGTCAGCGCGCTGCCTAGCAACACCGTATCGACGACATGCGGCAACACCCGGGTCAGCCTCGCCTGCAAGCGCGGCGAGCCGCTGGCCATCCACCAGCCGCGCAGACAGAAGCCGAGGCCGCTCAACACGACGCATGCGACATGCAGGTGCTTGAGGCTCAGATAACTCACGCCCTCAGACTCCGCCCCTCACGCCCTCAGGCCTCGCCCGCCTTGTGCGCCGCCCTCAAGGCCAGTTGCTGGCGATAGCGCCGGACCGCGCCGAAGAGATTCCACCACAGCCAGCCGCCAGCCACCGCCAGCATGGCCCCGGCCGGCCGCGCCAGCCACTGAGGCCGCAAGGCAGCGCCAATGAGCAGCGCCAGCGCCGCCAGATAGGCAAGCATCTGCCCCTGCATCGCCTGATCGGGCAGCAGCCGGTTCATGTTGGGCGCGGGCAGGCCGGATTGCATGTCCTGTTGCAAATGCAGCCAGGCCAGGAAGGGAACGATCTTGTAGAGCATGCCGACGATGAAGGATATGAAGCCGCCAGCCACCAACAAGATGGCGAATAGCGGCGTCCATGCCCGATGCTGGGCGGCGGCCGGCCAAAGCGTGGCGACGGCGAGCATGACGAGGGCGCCAAGCGCGGCCAAGAGGCCAAGCTGCCAGTAGCGGCTGGTGGCGTCGGTCCGCGCCCGGCGGCGCTGCGACTGCAAGCGCAGCGTCAGGCCCGCAAAGGCGAGGCCGCAAACGGCCAGCGCCCCCTGGGTCAAGCGCGCCGGCAGCGGCCAGCCGAACGCGACGCCCAGGCTCCAGGACAGCATCAGCGCAAGCAAGAGC
>CAZFHE010000322.1:0-1769 GCA_964518615.1 uncultured Dechloromonas sp.
GAATTCATGGTGCAAAAGGCCAATGAGTGCGTCGTCGAGCTTGAGCATTACGGCATGCCTTTCGACCGTACCGATGACGGCAAGATTTACCAGCGCCCCTTCGGCGGTCACATGTCCAATTTCGGCGAAAAGCCGGTGCGCCGTTCCTGCGCCGCCGCCGACCGGACCGGTCACGCCATGTTGCACGCGATGTATCAGCGCAACGTCAAGGCCAATACCCAGTTCTTCGTCGAATGGATGGCGCTCGATCTGATCCGCGACAGCTAAGGTCATGTGCTGGGCGTTACCGCGATGGAAATGGAAACCGGCCAGGTCGTGATTTTCCATAGCCGCGCCACTATTTTCGCCACCGGCGGCGCTGGCCGCATCTTCTATTCTTCCACCAATGCCTTCATCAATACCGGCGACGGCCTGGGCATGGCGGCGCGCGCCGGCATTCCGCTGGAAGACATGGAGTTCTGGCAATTCCACCCGACCGGCGTGGCTGGCGCGGGCGTGCTGATTACCGAAGGCGTGCGCGGCGAGGGCGGCATTTTGCGCAACTCGAACAAGGAGCGCTTCATGGAGCGCTACGCGCCGAATGCCAAGGATCTGGCATCGCGCGACGTGGTTTCCCGCGCCATGACCACCGAGATCAACGAAGGCCGCGGCTGTGGCGTCAACAAGGACTACGTCCTGCTCGACATCACCCACCTCGACCCGAATACCATCATGAAGCGTCTGCCGGGCATTCGCGAAATCGGCTTGCAGTTTGCCGGCGTCGATTGCATCAAGGAGCCGCTGCCGGTCGTGCCGACCTGCCACTACCAGATGGGCGGCATCCCGACGCATTTCTCCGGCCGCGTGGTCGCGCCTCAGAATGGCGATCCTAACGTCATCGTTCCGGGCTTCTATGCCGCCGGCGAATGCGCCTGCGCCTCGGTGCACGGCGCCAACCGCCTCGGCACCAACTCGCTGCTCGACCTCCTGGTGTTCGGCAAGTCGGCGGGCGATTCCGCCGTCGAGGACCTGAAGACCGGCAAGGCTCACCGCGAGCTGCCGAAGGACGCCGCCGACAAGGCGCTGGCCCGCATCTCGGCGCTCGATAACCGCAAGGGCGGCGCCGACGTGCACGAAACCCGTCTGGCCATGCAGCGCACCATGCAGAACCACGCCGGCGTGTTCCGTTTTGGCGACCTGTTGAAGAGCGGCGTCGAGAAGATTCTGGAAGTCGAGAAGGCCGCCCGCCAGCTCGAAATCAAGGACAAGTCGATGGCCTGGAACACGGCGCGCTCCGAAGCGCTGGAAATGGAAAACCTGATCGAGGTTGCCAAGGCCACCATGATTTCCGCCGAGGCTAGGAAGGAGTCGCGTGGCGCCCACGTCCGCGACGATGCGCCCGATACGCCGGAATTCCCGAATGGCCGCAACGACCAGGAATGGCTGAAGCACACGCTCTTCAATCCGGTCGACAACACGATCACCTATAAGCCGGTCAACATGCAGCCGCTGACCGTCGAGCCCATCGCGCTGAAGACGCGTTCGTACTAATTCGGAGAACAAGATGAGCAAACGCACGGTTCAATTCAGCATCTACCGCTACGATCCGGACAAGGATGAAGCGCCTTACATGCAGAGCATCTCGGTCGAAATCGAGCCGACCGACAGGAAGCTCTTGGATGCGCTGACCAAGCTGAAGGCCAAGGACGATACATTGTCCTATCGTCGTTCCTGCCGCGAAGGCGTCTGCGGTTCCGACGCCATGAACATCAACGGCAAGAACGGCTTGG
>CAZFHE010000323.1:0-8475 GCA_964518615.1 uncultured Dechloromonas sp.
GCAAGGACGCCGCCGGCCATCGGCGGCGATGTCTTGCTAGTTCGTGGTCTTTTCCTTGACTTCGACATCAATGGTTTCGCCGACCTGGGGAGGGATCTGAGGGTCGGCCGGCTTGGCGTCGGCATTCGCGTCTTTCATGCCCTCCTTGAAGCCCTTGACGGCACCGCCGAGATCCTGGCCGATGTTGCGCAATTTCTTGGTGCCGAAAACGAGCATGACGATGACCAGAACGATCAGCCAGTGCCAGATGGAAAAGCTGCCCATGGTTGCCTCCTAGATGCGCGTGAGCATGGGGCCGACCGGGTCCGGTCCGCCGACGACGTGAATGTGCAGATGCGGCACTTCCTGCTGCCCCACCCGGCCATTGTTGATGATGACCCGAAAACCCTCGGGACTGCCTTCGGCGACCGCGATGGCATTGGCGCGAACCAGCATGCGCCCGAGCAGCGGCGCATCCTCGGAGTCCGCCGAGATCAGCGAGGCGATGTGCTTTTTGGGAATCAGCAACACATGCACCGGACGCGCCGGGGAAATATCGCGAAAGGCCAGCATTTCCTCATCCTCGTAGACCTTCTGGCTCGGGATGTCGCCGGCGACGATGCGGCAGAACAGGCAGTCGCTCATTTGTTGCCTCGCGCCGCCTTTTCGTCGATTCCGGAAATGCCCTCGCGGCGGCGCATTTCCTGGGAGACGTCCTCGATGCCCAAGCCGTAGAAGGAGAGCAGGACCAGGACGTGATAAATGACATCGGTCGATTCCCAGACGATTTTCAGGCGCTTGCCTTCCTTGCCGGCCATGATCAGCTCGGCGCATTCCTCGCCGATTTTTTTCAGAATCGAATCCGGCCCTTCGGAAAACAGCTTGGCGGTATAGGATTTTTCCGGATCGGCGTGACGGCGCGAAGCCAGGGTATCGGAAAGGCGGTGCAGGATGTCGTGCGTGCTCATTTTGCGTAGATTTCCTCCGGGTTTTTCAATACCGGGTCGCTGGGAACCCAATATTCTCCCCGCAACTCATTGAAAAAACAGCTTTCCCGTCCGGTGTGACAGGCAATGCCGCCAATCTGTTCGATTGCAAGCAACAGCACGTCGCCATCGCAATCGGTGCGGATGGACAGCACTTTCTGCACGTGTCCCGATTCCTCGCCTTTGCGCCACAGACGCCGGCGGGAACGCGACCAGTATACCGCGTAGCCGCAGCGCACCGTTTCTTGCAGCGACTCGCGGTTCATATAAGCAAACATCACCACCCGGCCCCCGGCATCCTGGGCGATGGCCGGAATCATGCCGTCGGCGTCCCAGCGGAGCGCCTCCAGCCAGGGCAGGGAAGGGTCGAGATCAGCCATTAGAGGCGCACTTCGATGCCGCGCGCGGCCATGTATTCCTTGGCCTCGCGTACCGTGTACTCGCCGAAATGGAAAATGGAGGCGGCCAGCACCGCATCGGCCCGGCCTTCGGTCACGCCGTCGGCCAGATGTTGCAGATTGCCGACGCCGCCCGAGGCGATGATCGGAATCCGCACCGCGTCGGAGACGCTGCGCGTCAGCGCGAGATCAAAGCCATTCTTGGTGCCGTCGCGATCCATGCTGGTCAGCAGGATTTCGCCGGCGCCCAGGGCCTCGACCCGTTTGGCCCAGGCGATGGCGTCCAGCCCGGTATCGTTGCGCCCGCCGTGCGTAAAGACATGCCACACGCCCGGCCCAACCTGTTTGGCGTCGATGGCGACGACGATGCATTGCGAACCGACCTTGCTGGACGCGTCGAATATCAGATCCGGATTCTGCACCGCGGCGGTATTGATCGACACCTTGTCGGCGCCGGCATTGAGCAGGCGGCGCACATCCTCGACCTTGCGCACGCCGCCGCCGACGGTCAGCGGAATGAAAACTTCTTCGGCGCAGGCTTCGACAATGTGCAGGATGATGTCGCGCTGATCGGAAGATGCCGTGATGTCGAGGAAAGTCAGCTCGTCGGCGCCCTGTTCGTCGTAGCGGCGGGCAATTTCGACCGGATCGCCGGCATCGCGCAAATCGACGAAATTGGTGCCCTTGACGACGCGGCCGGCGGTCACGTCGAGGCAGGGGATGATGCGCTTGGCCAGCATCAGGCCCCCAGCTCGTCGGCCAGATCCTGCGCGGCCTTGAAATCGAGGGAGCCGTCATAGACGGCGCGGCCGGCGATGGTGCCGATCACGCCCTCGCCCTCGATGGCGCACAGGGCCCGGATATCTTCAAGCGACGACAGGCCGCCGGAGGCGATCACCGGAATGGTCAGCGCCTGGGCCAGGCGTACGGTGGCGTCGATATTGAGGCCGGTCAGCATGCCGTCGCGGCCGATGTCGGTATAAATGATGGCCTCGACGCCGTAATCCTCGTACTTCTTGCCGAGATCGACGACATCGTGGCCGGTCAGTTTCGACCAGCCGTCGGTCGCCACCTTGCCGTCCTTGGCATCCAGGCCGACGATGATGTGGCCGGGAAAGGCGACGCAGGCGTCGTGCAGGAAGCCGGGATTTTTCACCGCGGCGGTGCCGATAATGACGTAGGACAAGCCGCCGTCGAGGCAGGACTCGATGGTGTCGAGATCGCGGATGCAGCCGCCCAGTTGCACCGGAATATCGTCGCCGACCTCGGCCAGAATGGCCTTGATCGCCGCCGCGTTTTTCTGTTTGCCGGCGAACGCGCCGTTCAGGTCGACCAGATGGAGCCGCCGCGCCCCCTGGTCGAGCCAGTGCCGCGCCTGTTCGGCCGGGCTGTCGGAAAAAACGGTGGCCTGGTCCATCAGGCCCTGTTTGAGGCGGACGCATTGTCCGTCCTTCAGGTCGATTGCGGGAATGATCAGCATGGGGGGGAAATGATCAGGGGGAAAGTCAGGCGTTGCGAAACAGGACAACGACTCAAGGTTGCCACTCGACGAAATTTTTCAGGAGTTGCAGGCCGTCGCGCGCGCTTTTCTCGGGATGAAATTGAACCGCGAAGATATTATCCCGCCCCACCGCACAGGTAAAGGGCAGGCCATAGTGCGTCGTGGCGGCGGTCAAGGCCGGATCGTCATGCTGTACGCAATAACTATGCACAAAGTAGAAGCGGGCGCCATCGGCGATGCCGGACCAGAGCGCATGCGGCTTTTGCCAGACCTCGTTCCAGCCCATGTGCGGCACTTTCAGGCGCGCGCCCTGGGCATCGAGCATCCTTTCCTCGGGAAAGCGGCGGACCGTGCCGGGAAACACGGCAAGGCCGGGGACATGACCCTCTTCGCTTTGCTCGAACAGCATCTGCTGGCCGACGCAAATGCCGAGAAAGGGCTTGTCACGCGCCGCTTGCAGAACGGCTGCGCGCAATCCCCGGGCGTCGAGTTCGCGCATGCAGTCGGGCATCGCCCCCTGGCCCGGGAAAACCACGCGATGGGCGGCGGCGACCACGGACGGATCCGCCGTGACGACGACCGGCGCGCCGCCGGCGACATGTTCCAGCGCCTTCGACACCGAGCGCAGATTGCCCATGCCGTAATCAATGACGGCAATGCTCACAGCGTCCCCTTGGTCGAGGGCATCGCGCCGGCCATGCGCGGATCGGGCGTCACCGCCATGCGCAGCGCCCGGCCAAAGGCCTTGAAGAGGGTTTCGGCCTGATGGTGGGCGTTCTTGCCGCGCAGATTGTCGATATGCAGCGTGATGCCGGCATGATTGACCAAACCGTTAAAAAACTCGGAGATCAGATCGACATCGAACTGGCCGATCATCGCCCGCGCGAAATCGACATTGAATGCCAGGCCGGGACGGCCGGACAGGTCGATGACGACGCGCGACAGCGCTTCGTCGAGCGGCACGTAGCTGTGGCCGTAGCGGGTCAATCCCTTCTTGTCGCCCCAGGCCTTGGAGAGCGCCTGACCGAGCGTGATGCCGATATCCTCGACCGTGTGGTGCGCATCGATATGCAAGTCGCCCGTGGCGGCAATATCGAGGTCGATCAAGCCATGGCGGGCGATCTGGTCGAGCATGTGATCGAGAAAGGGAACGCCGGTGGCGAAGCGGCCTTGGCCTGCGCCATCGAGATTGAGACGGACAGTTATCTGCGTCTCCAGGGTATTACGGGTGATTTCGGCTTGCCGCATGGCGATAAGAACCCGGAAACGGGCATCAAAACGGTGAATCGGGGCGCCATGATACCATTTCGCCCTCATTCAAAACCCGCGAGATCCCATGAGCCGCTTCTGGAGCCAGGTCGTCCGCGACCTCACCCCCTATGTGCCGGGCGAGCAGCCCAAGATCGCCCATCTGATCAAGCTCAATACCAACGAACATCCCAGCCCGCCGTCGCCCAGGGTGCTGGCGGCGATTCGCGCCGAACTGGGCGAGGAGGGCGAGCGCTTGCGCCTCTACCCCGATCCCAATGCCGATTTGCTGAAAACGGCCATCGCCAAACGTTATGGCGTCGCGACGCCGCAGGTATTTGTCGGCAATGGCTCGGACGAGGTGCTGGGGCATATTTTCATGGCCCTCTTCAAGCATTCGCGGCCCATCCTGTTCCCGGACATTACCTACAGCTTCTACCCGGTCTACTGCGGCCTGTACGGCGTCGCCCATCGCACCGTCGCGCTTGCCGACGATTTTTCCATCGACCCCGAGGATTATTGCCGGACGCCCAATGGGGGCATCATCATCGCCAATCCCAACGCCCCGACCGGCCGCCTGCTGTCGCCAGCGGCCATAGAGCGCATCGCCGAAGCCAATCCCGATTCGGTCGTCGTCATCGACGAAGCCTATATCGATTTTGGCGGCGAAACCGCGATCCCGCTGACCCAGCGCCACGACAATCTGCTGGTCGTGCACACCCTGTCCAAATCGCGCGCCCTGGCGGGCCTGCGCGTCGGCTACGCCATCGGCCATCCGGACCTGATCGAAGCCCTGGAGCGGGTCAAGAACAGCTTCAATTCCTATCCGCTCGACCGTCTGGCCATCGTCGGCGCTACCGCCGCCATCGAGGACGAAGATTATTTCAGGCGCGCCTGCCAGGAGGTCATCGCCAATCGCGACAAACTGCTGGCCCGCCTGAGCGCCCTGGGCTTCGAGGCGCTGCCCTCGGCCGCCAATTTCGTTTTTGTCCGCCATCCGGAACGCGACGCCGCTGAATTGGCCAGCGCCCTGCGCTTGCGCAATATCATCGTCCGTCACTTCAAACTGCCGCGCATCGAGCAGTACCTGCGCATCAGCATCGGCAGCGAGGCGGAATGCCAGGCGCTCGGCGACGCCTTGGGCGACATTCTGGCGAGCTAGGCGCCTCAGCCGGGTGCAAGGGTGCGCGTTATGACCCCGAATGACGCTATCGACCCGCAGCGGCAGGACGAGCGCCTCGTCCGGTTCCGCGACCAGATCCGGCGCTGGCGTTCGGGCGAGTTGAGCGACGGGCAATTCCGCTCGCTGCGCCTCGATTACGGCATCGCCATCCGGCGTCAGACGCCGATGCTCTGCATCGCCATGCCTGAGGGCAGGCTGAATTCGACGCAATTGCGCGCCCTGGCCCGTCTGGCCCGCCAGTATGGGCACGGCTTTTGCCGTGTCACGACCCGGCAGGAAGTGCAACTCAACTGTTTAGCGATTGAGGATGCGCCCGACATCCTGGCCGAACTCGCGGCGCTCGGAATGCCGGGTTTTCAGACTTCCGGCAAAGGCGCGCGCCATATCGCCCAGGTCGGGGAGGCGCGTATCGCCGCGCATGCCGCGGTCCCGGCTGATCAGGCCGCCGTCGTCGAGGACGCATCCTTCGCCCGGCATCGCGAGCAAAATGCCGCCTTCGCCCGGTGGCTTACGCGGTGCGCGCATTCGCAGCGCGTCGCGGGCTATCGCGCCGTGAGCCTGCCGTTGAAGCGGCGCGGCGCGCTGCCGGGCAAACTCAGCGCGGATCAAATGGACATCGTCGCCGATCTCGCCACCCACTTCAGCTTTGGCGAATTGCGCATCGGGCTTGAGCAGAACATCATCCTCGCCGATGTCCGGGAGGCCCATCTCTACGCGCTGTGGCTGACCGCCCGGGGCGCGGGCCTCGCGACGCCGAGCAGGGGGGCGTGACGCGGCCTGTTAGAGCGATTTTGATTCATTTGCTTACATGCAGAAGCGCGATCGTTTGGGAGTAGGTTGGCGGTGAGCCGTAGGCGAACCCCAACATCGGCTGCCCTGTGGCCTTCTGCTCGTTGGGGTTCGCTTCGCTCTCCGCCAACCTACAAGCCTCAGGCAAGGAATGCGTTAAGGATTGAACCAAAACTGCTCTAGTCCAGCGTGCGGCGAAAACGCTTGAGGCCGATGATCAGGACGACCGCGATGAACAGCAGCAAGGGCCAGAGATGCGGCCAGAGGTCGGCGATGCCGTTGCCCTTGAGCATGACGCCGCGCGCGATGCGCAGGAAATGCGTCAAGGGCAGCGCCTCGCCGATGGTCTGCGCCCAGCCCGGCATGCCGCGGAAAGGGAACATGAAGCCCGAGAGCAGAATCGAGGGCAAAAAGAAGAAAAAGGTCATTTGCATCGCCTGCATCTGACTGCGCGCGATGGTCGAAACCGTGATGCCGACAAACAGATTGGCGCTGATGAAGGTCATCACGCCGAGAATCAGCAGCGCCGGGTTGCCGACGAAGGGCACATTGAACAAGAGCCGCGCCGCGCCCAGGATGACGCAGACCTGCACCGCGCCGATGACGATATAGGGCAGGATTTTGCCGACCATGACTTCCAGCGGCCGCACCGGCGTGGCGAGCAGGTTTTCCATCGTGCCGCGCTCGACTTCGCGGGTGATGCCAAGGGCGGTCATCATGATCATGGTCATGGTCAAGATCACGCCCATCAGGCCCGGCACGACATTGTAGGAAGTGACGCCGTCCGGGTTGTAGCGGCGCTGGATCACCAGGTCGAAAGGCGGCTGGCCCGGCGCCTGTTGGGCGAGCGGCCCCGTCAGGTCGTGGCGCAGCACGGTGTTGGCGAGCTGCTGCGCGGCGGCGATGGCATTGCCGGTGGCGGACGGGTCGGTCGCATCGGCGGCGATGAGTAGCGATGGCCGCTCGCCGCGCAGCAGACGGCGCGAAAAATCGGCCGGAATGGTGACCGCGAATTGCGCGCTGCCGTCGGCCAGCATCCTGTCGGCATCGCTGTCGCGAGCGCTCGTCGAGATCACGTCGAAATAGCCGCTATTGACCAGGCCGCTGACAAGGCTGCGCGCAAAAGGGCTTTGCTCGTGCGCGATGACAAGCGTCGGCAAATGCTTGGGATCGCCGTTGATCGCGTAGCCGAACAAGGTGAGCTGGATGATGGGAATGCCGACCATCATCGCGAAGGTCAGGCGGTCGCGCATGAGCTGGATGAATTCCTTTAGCATCACCGCGTAAAGGCGCGCGAAGGAGAAATGCCGAATCGCCGGCAAGCGCGGGCGTCCTTTCGAGGATGGCCCGCGTTCAGGCATGGTCGCCGCTCCCCGCGAAATTGTCGCGCGCCTGACTCATGAGCTGTATGAACACATCTTCGAGTTGCGGCGCGGAGGGCTCCCAGTGGAGATCCGCGCGCTGCCGGAAGGGGGCGATGGCCGCCGCCAGCATCAAGCCGTCGATGCCGCTCACATGCAGGTCGTTGCCAAAGCGCGTCAGCATATCGACGCCGGCTTTGCCTTCGAGTTCTCGCGCCAGCGCATTGACGCCGGGGCCGCCGACGCGCCAGGTTTCGAAACCGCTCGCCGCGATCAACTCGGCGGGCGTGCCCAGGGTCAGTAGACGCCCATAGGCGATATAGCCCAGACGATGACAGCGTTCCGCCTCGTCCATATAGTGCGTCGAGACGAGAACCGTGATGCCGTCCGCCGCGAGTTTGTGAATCTCCTCCCAAAAATCGCGCCGCGCTGTGGGGGCGCCGCCGGCGGTCGGCTCGTCGAGCAGCAGCAGGCGCGGTTCGTGCAGCATGCAGGCGGCGAGCGCCAGGCGTTGCTTCCAGCCGCCCGACAGACTGCCGGCCAGCTGTCTGGCGCGCTCTTGCAGGCCGAGGCGTTCGATGGCCCCGGCGATCCGCTCGGCGCGCCGGTCCATGCGATACACGCGGGCGATGAAATCGAGGTTTTCGCGAATCGTCAGATCTTCGTAGAGCCCGAAGCGCTGCGTCATATAGCCGACTTCTCGCTTGATCGCGGCCGACTCGCGCAGGATGTCGTAGCCCAAGGTGTGGCCGCTGCCGCCATCGGGCGTCAGGAGGCCGCACATCATGCGGATGGTCGTCGTCTTGCCGCTGCCGTTGGGGCCAAGAAAGCCGAAAACCTCGCCTTGTTCGACGCGCATCGACAGATGGTCGACCACCGTCTTGTCGCCATAGCGCTTGGTCAAATCCTGCACATCGACCGCGGGGGCGTTTGTTTCGCTCATTGAACAAGCCTCCGGCCTTTTGCGGGGGTTTTCCAGAAGAGCGTCGAAAAACTCCCTCCCCCGCGTGCGGGGGAGGGGCGGGGAGGG
>CAZFHE010000324.1:0-4760 GCA_964518615.1 uncultured Dechloromonas sp.
AAGCACGCCCACCTGATGCGCAGCATCTTCCAGGATCCGCCGCCGGCCAACATCCACTGGCGCGAAGTCGAATCACTGCTGCACCACCTCGGCGCCGATGTCGAACCCGCCCACGGCGCCCGCTTCAAGATCACCCTGAACCGCCACGAAGGCTTCCTGCACCACCCGCACAACAGCAACACCTGCTCGCGCAACGACATCAAGGCCCTGCGCGAAGTGCTGGCCCATGCCGGCGTCACGCTGGCTCGCTACGAAGCGGGCGAATAAGGGGATTTACAGTCGATAGCGCCCAGACGCATGACCTCCCCTTCGGCGGACGAAGACTTGGGAAAGCTCAGTCCGCTGGATGCGCTGTAAGCGGGATTGGCAGCGTTTCCAGGTTTTGCAGGCGCAGTTCGCGGCGGCGGGTGCGCCAGTCCGGGCAGAGACTCTCGACCAGCGACCAGAAGCGCGGGCCGTGGTTCATTTCCTTGAGGTGGGCGAGTTCGTGGCAGACGACGTAGTCGACGAGCGGCAGCGGCAGGAAGATCAGCCGCCAGTTGAGGGCGATGCCGCCCCGGGCGCTGCAACTGCCCCAGCGGGTGCGCGCCGAGGAGAGGCGTAAGGGCGGAGGGGCGACGCCGAGTCGCGGCGCATAAGTCGCCAGACGCTCCGCAAACACCGCGCGGGCTTGGTCGCGCAGGGCTTTTTCCAGCAAGGCGTGGGCGTCGATGGCGGGCGATGGCGACAAACTCAGCCGCAAGCCCTCTTCCTGCCATTGCCAGGAGGCGCGGTTTTTTGGCGTGATGGCGATGGCGACCGGCTGGCCCAGGAGGCTCAAGCGGCAGCCGTCCGTAATGCGGAGCGGCGCTGGGGCCGGGCGTTCCCGCCAGGCGGCCAGTTTGTCGAGCACCCATTGGCCATGACGGCGGATCAGGGCGTCGATGTCGGCTTGCCGGGCGCGTAGCGGCGCACCGACGCGAAGGCCGCGCTGGTCGATGGATAAGCCCACGGTGCGCCGCGGGCTGCGGCGCAAACGATAGGCGATGCTCTGCCCGGCGATTTCGATGCGCAGCCCGGTTTCAGGTGGCGTTGTGCTGGACATCCGAGTAACGGTGCGGGGCGAGACGGTGCATTTCGGCCTCGATCCAGGCTTCGGCGCGGGCGTTGACCTCGCTCTCGCTCATTCCGGCGGCATCGAAAGCCGGGCCGATGCTGAGGGTGATGGTGCCCGGTTTTTTCAGAAAAGCCTGACGCGGCCACAATTCGCCGGCATTGTGGGCGACCGGCACGACCTTGCAGCCGACATGGGTCGCCAGATACGCGCCGCCGGGCTTGTAGCGCCGCTTTTCGCCGGGCGGCACGCGCGTGCCCTCGGGAAAAATGATGACGTAGTAACCCTGCTGCAAGCGCTCGCGGCCTTGGGCCACGACCTGATCGAGCGCTTCCTTGCCGGCCGCGCGGTCGATCGAGATCATTTTCATCGCCCCCAGCCCCCAGCCGAGCAGCGGAATTTTCAGCAATTCCTTTTTCAGCACGAAGACGCAGTAGGCTCCCTTGGGCACATAGTCTTGCAGGGTCATGGTTTCCCAGGCCGACTGGTGCTTGGAGAGAATCACGCAGGGTTCTTGCGGCATGTTTTCAAGGCCAAGCACGCGCGGCCGGATGCCAAGGATATTCTCGACGCCAAACTGCATGCCCAGCCGCCACAGCTTGCCGGCGCGAAAGCCCCAGCGCCCCCGCAGCAGCAAGGCGCCAAGTACGACCACCGGAATGGTCAGGATGGACCAGAGAATGGCGTAGATCATGAACAGGGTCGAGCACAGCGCGATCATGCGGTCTTGTCCTTCGTCAGGATGGCATCCACGGCCTGGGCGAGGTCGGAGAAAATTTGCGTGCCTTCCGGCAGCTTGTTTTCCGCCTGGGTTTTCTCGCCCTTGCCGGTCAGCACCAGCATGGGCTGGCAGCCGACGGCGGCGGCGGCTTCCAGGTCGCGCAGCGAGTCGCCGATGGCGGGCACGCCGTCGAGCGGGATATTCAGGGTCTGCGATATGAGCTTGAACATGCCGGGTTTGGGCTTCCTGCACTCGCAGTCGGAATCGGCGGCGTGCGGGCAGTAGAAGATGGCCTCGATGCGCCCGCCAACGGCGAATAGCGCCTTGTGCATCTTGTCGTGAATGCGGTTCAACATATCCATGTCGAACAGGCCGCGACCGACGCCCGACTGATTGGTGGCGACCACCACGCGATAACCGTTCTGGCACAGGCGGGCGATGGCTTCCAGGCTGCCGGGCAGCGGCTTCCACTCGGCCGGGTTCTTGATGAACTGGGCCGAATCGAAATTGATCACGCCGTCGCGATCGAGAATGACGAGCTTGTTGGGCATGGCCGTCCCTCTCAGGCCGAGAGCCGGGAGAGGTCGGCGACCCGGTTCATCGCCCCATGCAGCCGGGCGAGCAAGCCCAAGCGGTTGGCGCGCAGGGCCGGATCGTCGGCATTGACCATCACGCCGTCGAAAAAGGCGTCGACCGGAGCGCGCAAGGCCGCCAGGGTAAGCAGGGATTCGCTGTAATCGCCGGTCAGGAAGGCCGCGTCGGCGCGCGGCGCGACCTCGACCAGCGCCTGGTGCAACGCCACTTCGGCGGCTTCCTGGAAGAGCGCGCTATCGACGCCTGGCTGGAATTCGCCCTCGGCCTTTTTGAGGATATTGCCGACCCGCTTGTTGGCGGCGGCCAACGCGGCGGCCTCGGGCAGCGCCGAAAAGGCGCGCACGGCAGAAAGGCGCTTGGGAATGTCGCCCAGGCGCTGAGGCCGCTGGCTGACCACGGCATCGACCTCCTGCGCCGTATAGCCCTGCTCGCGCAAATTGCCGGAGAGGCGCTCATAGATGAAATCAGCCAACGCCGCCGGATTGGGCGTAAAGCCCCCGATGCCGGCGAACTGGGCATAGACGCGGGCCAGCAGGCCATCCAGTTGCAGATTCAGGTCGCCCTCGATCAGCATGCGGATGACGCCCAGCGCATGGCGGCGCAGCGCGAAGGGATCGCGGTCGCCGGTCGGCATCTGGCCGATGCCGAAAAGGCCGACCAGGGTTTCCAGTTTATCGGCCAGCGCGACGACGACGCCGACCGGGCCGCGCGGCAGGCAGTCGCCCGCAAAGCGCGGCTTGTAGTGGTCTTCGATGGCATCCGCCACATCGGCGTCCAGCCCGTCGTGCAACGCGTAATAGCGGCCCATGACGCCTTGCAGCTCGGGGAATTCGCCCACCATGTCGGTCAGGAGATCGGCCTTGGCGAGCACCGCCGCCTGTTCGGCCTGATGCGCCAGAACGCCGCCGCCCAGCGCCTCGGCAATGGCGCGGGCAATGGCCGCGACGCGCTGCATGCGCTCGCCCTGGGTGCCCAGCCTGTTGTGATAAACAACCTTGGCCAGACCCGCGATACGCGATTCGAGCGACTTTTTACGATCCTGATCGAAGAAAAACTTGGCGTCGGCCAGACGCGGGCGCACCACGCGCTCATTGCCGCCAATCACGGCGGAAGGATCGGCCGGCGTGATATTGCTGACCACCAGAAACTGGTTGCTCAACTTGCCGGCGGCATCGAGCAGCGGAAAGTATTTTTGATTGGCCTTCATGGTCAGAATCAGGCATTCCTGCGGCACCGCGAGGAATTCTGGCTCGAAGCGCCCGACCAGCACATTGGGCCGCTCGACCAGGGCGGCGACCTCGTCGAGCAGCGCCTCATCCTCGATGGGCTTAAGACCCGGCCCGGCCCGATTGGCGGCCTCGGCCAACTGGCGGGCGATTTCGGCGCGGCGCTCGCCAAAGGAAGCAATCACCGCCCCGTCTTGTCTGAGCGTTTCGGCATAGGCATCGGCCTCGGCAATCACCAGCGGATCGACGCCCGCCTCGAAGCGGTGGCCATGCGTTGCGCGGCCCGCTTGCAGGCCGAGCGCCGACACCGGAACCACCTCGCCGCCGTAGAGCGCCACCAGCGCGTGCGCCGGACGGACAAAATTGACCGAGCTCCATCCGTCGGCCAGTTGGTAAGTCATCACTTTCGGGATAGGCAGCGCTGCCAGCGCCGCCTCGATGGCCTTTTGCAAACCCTCGACGAGCGTCGCGCCCTTGGCGAGGCTGTCAAAATACAAAATCTCGGCCTTGCCATCATGCTCGCGGCGCAGGCTGGAAACAGCGGAAGCATCGGCCCCCAGCGCCGCCAGTTTTTTCAGAAGCGCCGGCGTGGCCTCGCCGCTGGCATCCAGGCCGACGGCAACCGGCATCAATTTCTGCACCACCGGCCGGTCGGCGGCGACGGAGAGCACCCCCGTGACATGCGCCGCCAGACGGCGCGGCGTGGCATAAGCGGCGACAGCGGCATGGGCCGGCGCCAGGCCAGACTGGATCAGGGAATCGGCCAGCGCGGCAGCGAAGCTTTCGCCCAGTTTTTTCAGCGCCTTGGGCGGCAGTTCTTCGACGAGCAGTTCGACGAGCAGGTTCTTGGCGGTCATGTCAGGCGGCTTTCTTGGCATTCTGTTCGGCGAGCTTGGCCAGCGCCTCGGCCGCCCAGGCCTTGGGGGCCATCGGGAAACCGAGGCGGGCGCGGGATTCCAGATAACTCTGGGCGACGCTGCGGGCCAAGTTGCGGATGCGTCCGATGTAGGCGGCGCGCTCGGTCACCGAAATCGCGCCGCGCGCATCGAGCAGATTGAAGGTATGCGCCGCCTTCAGCACCTGCTCATAGGCCGGCAGCGCCAGTTGCGCGCCCATCAGGTGCTGG